>CAIXRL010000613.1 GCA_903921835.1 Candidatus Eiseniibacteriota bacterium
CTCTCGGGCAGCGTGCCGTGGTCCACGATGCGCCCTTCGTGCAGCAGCGCGATGCGGTCGCAGAGGTACTCGGCCTCGCTCATGATGTGCGTGGAGAACAGCACGGCCTTGCCGGCGGCGCGTTCGCGGCGGATCGCCTCCACGATGAACCGCCCGCTCACCACGTCGAGCGCGTTGGTGGGCTCGTCCAGGATGAGCAGCTCGGGCTCATGCAGGAACGCGCGCGCGATGTTGGCGCGCTGCTTCTGCCCCGAGGAGAGCGTGCCGCAGGGGCGGCCGGCGAACGACTCCATCTCGAGCTGCGCGACCAGGTGCGCGATGCGTTCGGGCAGCACCCGTTCGTCCATGCCGTAGAGGCGCCCGAAGTACTCCAGTGCCTCGCGCGTGTCGAGTCGGGCGTAGAGCTGCGTGTCGCCGGAGTGGAAGCCCACCTTCCGCCGGGCCGCCAGCGGGTCGGCGGCCAGGTCGATACCGCAGATCCGGACGCTGCCCGCGTCGGGCGGCAGGATGCCGGCGATCAGGCGCAGGATGGTGGTCTTGCCGGCGCCGTTCGGGCCGAGCAGGCCGACCACTTCGCCAGCGTGAACGGTGAGCGATACGTCGCGCGCGGCGCGCACGCTGCCGAACGAGCGCGTGAGTCCCTCTGCCTGCAGTATGGGTTCCATGGAGTCGTCGTCGCTCAGGTCCGCTGTATGTGACCGCGCGGGCAACGAGCCGGACACCGGCGCGGCCCGCGGCGGGAGGGAACATGGGGGTGGAGCCTCCGCCGGATGGAAGGCGGGAACCTACCACAAGGTCGGGGGGCGGAGCCGTGTACGGGTAGGGTTCCGTCCAGCGTCCTGCAGCGTCCTGTCAATCATGCTATGGTCGCTTCTTGGTCGTTACTCGCGCCGAGCAATCGTCGCTTGCGCTCTTGGCATACCGGCTCCTCCCGGGGCTGGGAGTTGGGTGCCCCGGCGCTTTCGGTGAACCAACTGAAGTCCAGGCCGCCCTTTGGGGCGAGGAGGTGGTCGATGCTCACGAGCAGGAAGCTCAGATGTGCGGTGCTATCGCTGCTGCTTCCCGCGATGATCCTGGTCCAGTTGCTGCCGGGCCTGGCGATGGCGCAGACCGGATCGGCCCAGACCGGCTCGATGCAGTCGAGCACGGCCCAGGCGAGCGCACAGGATGCGTGCACGGCCGCCAAGGCCGCCGGCAGCGCGAATGTCCCTGGCGCGGCGTGGTTGCTGGGTGGCTGCCTGGTTGAGTGGTGGGCCGTCATCTTTGCCTACATCATGGTCCCAAGTCCGCCTGCGAGTTCGCTGATCGGGAAGTCCCCCGAGTACGTCGCCATTTATACGGACTGTTATAAGGAAGGGGCGAAGTCGGCCCAGGTGAGGATGGCGTGGACGGGGTGTCTCATCGGTTGCGTGGTTGTTACCGCGATCGAGGTCGCGGCGATCGCGGCCGCAGCCGCAGCCACAGACACGAACAACGGGTACTTGTACTAGCCCGGAGTATTCATGAACCGCGAGCCGAGAGTGCGAGATGTGCGTCAGACGCAAGAAGATCGGCCGGCCGCGCCGGAACCGTGTTGCAGACACGATGAGGACAGCGGCCGGTCGA
>CAIXRL010000614.1 GCA_903921835.1 Candidatus Eiseniibacteriota bacterium
GCGAGGCCTGCGCGAGCGCGGCCAGCGAGGAGGCGCCGAACCGGCGCGCACCCGCCGCCAGCGCGAACGCGCACGCCGTGGCGAGCCCGACGCGAACGCCGGTGAACGATCCGGGGCCCAGGTCGGCCGCCACCCAACCGAGCCGTCGCGGTTCGACGTGAGCGACGCCCAGCGCCTCGCGCACCAGCGGCGTCAGGCGCCGTGTGTGCCCGTGCCCCACGTCCTCCACGAGGTGCGCCAGCACACCGTCGGGCGAGATCACGGCGACCTCGACGTGCTCGGTGGCGGCCTCGATGGCGAGCCCCGTCACGGCTCCTCCGGCAGCGCGCGCCACGCCGCGAGCAGCTCGAGGCCGCGCCCGCGCGTCGCGCCCGCCGCGAGCGTGCGCGGGTCCTCGCCGCTGCCCGCGAACGCGATCCGGAGCGCGTCGTCGAGCCAGTACGCCGGCAGGCGCTCACCCCACTCCACCACGAGCGCGCCGCGCGCGGCGTATTCCTCCAGCCCGAGACCGTCCACCTCGCCGGTCTCGAGGCGGTAGAGATCGAGATGGAAGACGGGCACCCGCCCGGCGTACTCGTTCACCAGGGTGAAGGACGGGCTGCGCACGCGGGCGCCCGGGCACAGGGATCTGGCGATACCCGCGGCGAAACGCGTCTTGCCGGCGCCCAGGTCGCCGCTCAACGAAACGACGTCGCCGGCGCGCAGCGCGGGCGCCAGGGCCTGCCCGAGCCGCTCGGTGGCCGTCACCGAGGGCGCCCGGCGTTCGACGGCGCCGCTCACGACCCCGTGCGCGGCGCGCGCGGGCGCAGCGTCATCAGCGGCAGGATCATCTCCTCGACCGAAACGCCGCCGTGCTGCAGGGAGCCCCGGTACTGGCGTTCGTACTCGTGAAACTTCGTCGGGTAGACGAAGTAGTAGTCCTCGCGGGCCAGCACGTAGTTCTTGTTCACGCCATCGTCGGGCAGCATGTAATCCATCGGCTTGCGCACGATGATCGCGTACTTCGGGTCGGTGTTCAGGTTGAGACCGTACTTGTAGCGCAGGTTCGTGGAGGTGTCGCGATTGCCATAGACGAGCGCCGCGCGCTTGCCCAGCACCGCACCGTGGTCGGTGGTCACGACCAGCACCACGTCCTGCGCCGCGAGTGCCTGGAAGATCTCATAGAGGGGCGAGTGCGTGAACCACGCCTTCATGACGGCGCGGAACGCCGCCTCGTCGGGCGCGAGTTCCTTGAGGATGTCGCTCTCGCTGCGGCCGTGGGCGAGGATGTCGAGGAAGTTGAACACCAGCGAAACGAGCGGCAGTCCGGAGAGTGAGTGGATCTGACGCCGCGTGTTGATGGCCTCTTCCTGATCGTAGATCTTGATGTACTTGGGCGCCGTGGCGGGCGTCGCCCCCAGGCGCTCGAGCTGAAAGTCCAGCAGCTGGCGCTCGAAACGATTGCGCGTGCGCTCGTCGTGGCTGCTCTCCTGCCACAGGTCCGGGTGCCTGCGGTGCAGCTCGGCGGGCAGCAGGCCCGCGAAGATCGAGTTGCGCGAGTAGGGCGTGGCGGTGGGCACGATCGAGCAGTAGTACTCGCGCTGGATGTCGAACCACTCCTCGAGCAACGGCTCCAGCGTGAACCACTGGTCCATCCGCATACAGTCGATGACGATGAACATCACCTTTTCGCCCGCCTTGAGATGCGGCACGACGGCGTGGCGCACGACGTCGCTCGAGAGCATCGGCCGGCCGTCGGTCTGCCCCTTGACCGAGCGCTGCACCCAGGCGGGATACTGCTCCTCGATGTAGCGGCCGAAATCGATATTGAGGCTGCGCCGGAAATCGGCGTGCGCCTGCTGCAACCCGGCCTCGGGCGCGCCATCGAGGCTCACGTCCCAGCGCGCCACGTCCACCGCGAGGTCCATCCAGCCCTGCCAGTCGAGCTTGCGCGGATCGAGCATCTGCCAGCGCTGCATCTCGCCGACGTAGTCGCGGGCGCGCTGGGAGTCCTGCAGCTTCTGCGAGTCGAACACGCGCTTGCATGCGAGGAAGACCTGCGACGGGTTCACCGGCTTGATGAGGTAGTCGGTGATCCGCTTGCCGATCGCCTCCTCCATGAGCCGTTCTTCCTCGCTCTTGGTGACGAGGATGACGGGCAGCGTCAGGCCCCGGGCCTTGAGCTGGTCGAGCGTCTCGAGTCCGCCAAGACCTGGCATCATCTCGTCGATGAGCAACACGTCGAACCGCTCCTTCTCGAGCGCTTCCAGGGCGTCGCCGCCGGTGGGCACGCCGACGACGACGTAACCCTTCTGCTCGAGGAAGCGGACGTGCGGCTTGAGAAGGTCGATCTCGTCGTCGGCCCAAAGGATCCGGCGTGGGGTGTCCTGTGCCATGGCTCCTGCTCGCGGTTGGAATCCGGCCTGCGCTGGGGTTCGCGCGCGGCCACACTATAGGGTCGGGGCGCGGGGGCTGCCAGCGGAGGGCCCCCCGACGCGGACGGATTCACCGCCATTTGCGGCGATCGCCCGCGCACGCCGGAGGCACGCCGCCGTCTCAAGCCGCGGCGCAGCCACCCGATACTCCCCCGGGACCACCACCCACTCCCCTCGGGAAGGTCGATTGATGAAGCGCCCTCCGGCGTCCCGCCGCGGGTTGCCTCGTGCCCTCCGGTCCAGCATCGCCGCCCGCCTCAC
This sequence comes from Candidatus Eiseniibacteriota bacterium, assembly GCA_903921835.1. Lineage (GTDB taxonomy): Bacteria > Eisenbacteria > RBG-16-71-46 > RBG-16-71-46 > RBG-16-71-46 > CAIXRL01. The sequence continues at coordinate 2,676 of CAIXRL010000614.1, forward strand.
CGTGCTCCTCGTGCTGGTCGCGGTGGGCGTGCTCGGACTGCTCGCCATCGGCCTCTCACTGCAGCTGCGGGCGCAAACGAGGCGGTCCGCATTCGCCCAGCTCGAGTCGCTCGCGCGCCGGTGCTCCGACGAGGTCTACCCCGGGTTCGAGATTCCGTTCCAGACGGCGCGCAACCTGGCGGACGGCATCGTCGTGCTGCGCCGCGAGGGTACGCCATCACGCGCCCTGGCCGAGTCGCTGGTCGCGCGGGCGGTGACCCGCGTGCCCCAGGCGCTGGGGACGTGGGTCGAGTTCGACAACGAAGCCTTCGACGGCCGGGATGCCGCCCACCGCGGCGACCCGGATGCCGACCGCAAGGGCCGATTCATGCCCTGGTACGTGCGCCGCGACGGCGCACTGAAGCTCCAGCCCACGCCCGCTGACTACGAGTCGGGCGACTTCTACTGGCTGCCGAGACGCGCCCGGCGCGAGATGCTGATGGAACCCTACAAGGACGTCGTCGGGCAGGATTCGGTGCTCATGACCAGCCTGTGCGTGCCGTTCTGGGACGGCGAGAGGTTCATCGCGGTCGCGGGTGCGGACATCGCGCTGGCCGACGTGCAGGAACGCCTGTCGTCGCAGAAGCCCATGGGCACGGGCTTCCTCTCGCTGGTCAGCGAGGGCGGGCTCTGGGTGAGCCATCCCGACGCCGCCAGGCTCGGCAGGCCCGTGACCGACCTGCCTTCGCTCGCGAAGGCCTGGCCGGTCCTGCGGCGCGGCGGGACCTATCACGCCACCGAGCGGGACGCATACCTGCACACGCGGGTGGAGCGCGCCTACGTGCCCTTCCGCGCCGGCGCGGGGACCGAGACGTGGGCGCTCGTGCTGTCCGTGCCCAGCGCCACCGTGTTCGCCCCGGTGCGCGCGACCACGCTGCTCGTGGTGGTGGGGATCCTGCTCGCGCTCGTTCCCATCGCCGCGGCCACGTGGTGGACCGCGCGGCGCGTCACCGGTCCGCTGGGCGAAGGCGTTGCCGTGCTCGAACGCGTCGCGGCAGGCGACCTCACACAATCGCTCGAGGTGAGTGGCGAGGACGAGCTGGGGCGGCTTGCCGATGCGCTCAACGGCGCCGTCGCCAGCACGCGCGCGGCGATGCGCGAGGCCAGCGAGGCGGGCGGCGTGCTGATCGTGGCCTCGCGCGACTACGCGGCGGCGGCGGACGTCCTCGCGGCCACAACGCGCGAGCAGGCGGCCAGCGTCGAACGCACCTCCGCGCAGGTGGTGAGCCTCACCCGCGTCGCGGACAACACGACCGCGCACGCCAGGGACGCCAGCCGCGCCGCGTCGCAGGCGCGCGAGGCGGCCGAGTCCGGCGGCCACGTGGTGCAGGATGCGATCGTAGCCATGCGCGAGGTGGAGACGCAGGCTCGCCGGATTGTCGACGTCGTCGAGGTGATCGACGAGATCGCGTTTCGCACCAACCTGCTCGCACTCAACGCCGCGGTCGAGGCGGCGCGGGCGGGCGAGCAGGGCCGCGGATTCGCGGTGGTGGCGCAGGAGGTGCGAGCACTGGCCCGGCGCTGCACCCAGAGCGCGAGCGAAATCCACGGACTCATCCGCGAGACCGACGATCGCATCACCGCGAGCGCGGAGCTGGTGCGGCGCTCGGGCGAGAACCTGGAGCGGATCGTGGCCGCGGCGCAGCAGGCCAGTGAACGCGTCGCGAGCATCGCGCAGGCGAGTGAGGAGCAGTCCACTGGACTCGCCGAGATCCACGTCGCAATGGGCGCGATGGACTCCGCGGTGCGCGAAATGGCGGAACAGGCCGGCCAGCTCGCCGCCTCCACCGGCGGGGCGACCGAAGCCGGCGAGCA
>CAIXRL010000615.1 GCA_903921835.1 Candidatus Eiseniibacteriota bacterium
CCTCGCAGCGGCGGCGCGCCGCCTTGCAGAACGTGTCCGCCAGCTCGAGCGCGCTGCCCTCGCCGACGCCCTTGGCCGTGTCACGCACGGCGCGCGAGCCGGCGCGAAGTGCGCTCCATCCAGCGCACGTGCCCCGCGAGCGGGCCGAACTCGCCGTACTGCGGCCAGCGCCCCCAGCCCAGCCAGCGCGACGGGTACCAGCCGGCGTAGAACAGCACCGAGCGCACCAGCCCCGACAGGCGGCGCGGCAGCGGCACGTTGGGCATCACCACGTCGCCCGCCACCTCGAGGTGAACGTCCAGCGCCTCGCGCGCGATGAACAGGCGCATCACCTGGTTGCTGCCCTCGAAGATCCTGTTGATGCGCATGTCGCGCATCGCCTGTTCCAGCGCGATCGGCAGCTCGCCGCGCGAGGCGAGACTCGCCGCGGTCTCGTAGCCGCGGCCGCCGCGGATCTGCACGGCGTCGTCCACGAGCGCCCATGCCACGTCGCTGTTCCACAGCTTGCCGATCGCGGCCTCGAGGCGGATGTCCGCCCTGCCGCGGTCGGCGAGCAGCGCGCCGAGGTCCGCGATGGCCTCCATGGCGTACGTGTCCGCCGCCATCTTGGCGAGCATCTGCGCGACCGCGTCGTGCCTGCCCACGTTCTTGCCCCACTGCTGCCGCGCGTTGGCCCACTCGCGGCAGACACCGAGGGACCACTTGCCGAGCGCGGCGCAGCCGGCGGGAATCGTCAGGCGACCGGTGTTGAGCGTGATCAGCGCGAGCTTGAGGCCCTTGCCCTCGCCCCAGAGCAGGTTCTCCTTCGGCACGCGCACGTCGGTGAACTCGAGCACGCCGTTCTCGATGCCGCGCAGGCCCATGAACCCGAGGCGCTGCGCCACCTCGAAGCCGGGCGAGTTCGTCTCGACGACGAACGCGCTGATCGGCCCCGGCTTGCCGTCACGACCTGGCGTGCGCGCCATCACCACCATGAGCTCGGCGTTGGTGCCGTTGGTGATCCACAGCTTCTTCCCGTTGAGGATGTACGCGCTGCCGTCCGGCGTCGGGACCGCTGTCGTGGTCATGCGCGCGGGATCCGAGCCGACCTCCTCCTCGGTGAGCGCGAACGCCGAGATGGCGCCGGCGGCGAGCCGCGGCAGGAAGCGCTGCTTCTGCTCCGCGGTGCCGAACATCCTGACCGGGCCTGGCACGCCGATGGACTGGTGCGCGGAGAGCAGCGCGACCAGCGCGCCGTTCACGCTGGCGACCAGCGACATGGCGCGGCAGTACGTGTACTGCGACAGGCCGAGGCCGCCGTACTCGACCGGGATCTTGATCCCGAAGGCGCCGACCTCGCGCAGGCCCTGGACGACCGCGTCGGGAATGCGGGCGTCCCTCTCGATCGCCTCGCCGTCCGCGTGATCGCGCAGGAAGCGTTCGAGTCTCTCCAGGAACGGCGCGGCGCGTTTCTGCTCCTCCGGGTCGGGCTCCGGCCAGGGATGGATGAGCCCCAGGTCCAGCCTGCCCAGAAACAGCTCGCGCACGAACGACGGCGACTCCCACGTGGTCTCCCGCGCGCCCTCGGCGACTGTGCGCGCTTCACTCTCGCTGACGTCGGGCTTGTGCTCGCTCATGTGGGCTTCCGATCGGAATCCGTCTCGATCCGGGCCGGCCCGCCGGGTCTCCGGCGGGGCGTGCGTGATCCGTTGCGCGGAACGCGCGCAGCCTACGCCGCGCCCCACGGAGGACCAAGGAACCTGCGAGGGCGGCCGGGCGGCCCGGAGCGCCCGGGGCCGGGGTAATCACGCCGTGCGTTTCCGGCGCGCACCACCCCGCGCTGCGCCCCCGGGCGAACTACCGCGTCAGGCGTCCCAGAGCTGCCAGAGCCTGCCGCGATGCCCGAAGCGGAACGCGTCCGGGTGCAGAGCCTCGGCGAGCACCTCAAGCGTCTCGGCGACGTGCGCGTCGGGCCGCGCAAAGCTGGTGCGACCGTCGGCGAAGAACACGTGCCCCTCGCGCACCGCGCGCAGCGCGCGCCACAGGCGCGAGTCGGCGCGCGCCACCAGCGAGTCGCGGGCGCGCGCCAGGTCAGCGCCCGAGGGCGCGATCACGATGGCGTCCGGATCCGCGACCGCGAGCGTGGCGAGCGACACGGACGGCCCCCCGGCAAGCGCGTCGTCCGCCGCGGCAAAATCGAGCAACTCCGCGCGCCATGCCGGAAGCGGCGCGCCCCCTCCGAGCAGCAGCGCGACACGGCGTCGCGGCCGCGACGCCGCGCGGCCCGAGATGGCGAGCAGGCGGTGGCGGCAGCGCGTGATGAACTGCACGCCGCGCTCGGGCACGCCGAGCGCGTCGGCCACGCGGCGCACGGCGCGCCAGAGGTCGGCCGTGGACTCGGCCTGCTCGCGCGGCCCGCGCCGGGAAAGGCGCAGGCACGACGAATCGGCGCCCAGCACGCGCGCGATCTCCAGGTCAGGAAGGCTGAATGTGGCCGGTGAGGGGGTCAGCAGGGCCTCCGGGGTTTCACGGGCGAGCAGGGGAGCTCGCACGTACTACCCCCGAGGCGGGGCGGCGTTCGACAATTCGCCGTCAGGGCGACGGGCGGCGGGGCCTCCGGGTGGAAGGACCCGCGGGGGGGGGCGGCGCGAAAGCGGGTTCGCGCGCGGTCGCGCGCAGGCGGCGGAACTGCCGGCCGATGCCACCGACGGCGCCGCCGACGGGCTGCGGCGCCAGGAAGCCATGGCGAGGAGACAGCCCCGGGCGACGCCGACCACACCGCCCGGACGCGAGGCCCGACCCGACGGCCGCCCTTCATGCACGGCGCGAATCGGCGCTCCGCTCGCGGGCATCTGCGGGACCGAAGCACGCCGCCACGCCGGATTCACGCGCGCCTGCGGCGCATAGAGGATCTGGACGCAGCAGATCTGTCGTTGCGTCCCCCCGGCCGCCGGAGCATCATCTCGCGCGTGCATCGCCGCGGCCCCCCCGCCGTGACGGTGACGACCGTCCGCCCCCACAGTCGTCCAGCGCTGACCCGCGATGCGGTTGGCCGTCTTCCCTACCGCCACTGAGGCCCCCATGCGTCCCTTCCGGCTGCTCCTGCCCGCCCTGGTTGCCCTCACTCTCGCCGCATCGAGCGCGCTCGCGCAGGTGGTGAGCATCACGAACACCGTCGCATCGAACACGACGTGGGGCCCGACCGGCACGGCCGGCTTCGTGGGCACCACGTTCTGGGTGAAGAACTCGATCACGATCAACGGCGGGGTGACGCTGACCATCCAGCCGGGCGTCGTGGTGAAGTTCAACCCGAGCACGCAGCTGTACGTCGCGGGCGCCCTGCAGTCGGTGGGCACGTCGGGTGCGGGCCAGATCTACTTCACGTCCATTTACGACGACAACATCGCCGGCGACACCAACGGCGACGGCAACGCCACCGTGCCGAACGCCTCGGACTGGCGCGGGATCATGTTCCCGTCCACCTCCACCAACGGCGGCTCGGCGCTCACGTACTCCGTCATCCGCTACGCGGGCGCGGGCAGCGGCGGCGCGCTGACGTTCCAGAGCGTCAGCGACAACGTCAGCAACTGCACGATCAGCAGGTCCTACTACGGCGTGGACTGCCAGGGCACCGCGGCCCCGACGCTTTCGAACACGACCATCCAAGCGTCCACCATGACGCCGATCGTGCTCGACTTCACCGCGACGCCGGTCTTCTCGAGCCTGGTGTTCTCCAGCTCGGACAACGGCTACGACGCCATCGGCCTGCGCGGCGGCACGCTGACCACCATCGCGACGCTGCCCAAGCGCGGCGCCACCGTCGGTGTAAACCCGAGCTCGAACATCACCTACGTCCTGTTCAGCGGCCTCACGATCAACTCCGGCGCGGGCCTGACGGTCAATCCCGGCGTGGTGATCAAGCCCCTCGCCAACACCTGGATCTACGTCCTGGGCAACCTGACCATGAACGGCACCAGCGCGGTCGGGGACACCATTACCGTCACGTCCATCAAGGACGACAACTTCGGCACGCCGAACGACACCAACAACAACGGCTCGATCACGGCGCCCGTGCCCGGCGACTGGGGCTCGATCTACTACGAGGCAGGCTCGACCGGATCGATCTCCTACTGCCGCCTGAAGTTCGGCTCCAGTTACGTCGGCTACGGCATGATCCAGGAGCTCAACGTCAGCATCAACGTGTCCAACTCGCTGCTGAGCGACGCCGCGCACGGGCTGGCGCTCTTCGGCACCTCGAGCCCGGCCGTGACGAACGTGCAGATCAACAACTGCGTGTCCACGCCGGTGCTGCAGTCGGTCTCGTCCAATGCGACGTACTCCGGGATCGGCCTGCTGGCCAACGCGATCACCGCCATCGGCATCCAGGGCGAGGCGGTCGCGGTGAACTCGCACCTGACCCAGCGCACGCTCGGCGGCTTCACGAACATGACGTACTACATCATGAACGGCTTGCTGGAGATGCTGACCGGCGCGACGCTCACGGTGGACCCGGGCGTCGTGGTCAAGAACCAGCTCAGCAGCGGCGGCCTGCAGATCGACGGCGCGCTGGTGGCGAACGGCACGGCGCTCAACCCGATCGTGTTCACGTCCGAGCGCGACGACCAGTACGGCAATCCCTCCGACACGAACGGGGACGGCTCCACGACCACGCCCGGGCGGGGCGACTGGTACTACATCCGCTTCATGGACACGTCGATCGACGGCACCTGCGTGATGAACTACTGCCGCGTCACGTACGCCTCCAGCCAGCCATACGACGGCTACGCCGCAAACCTCTGGATCACCAACGCGTCGCCGACGATCACCAACTCGATCATCTTCAAGGGCAACTACGGCATCCGGATCGAGGGCAACAGCGCGCCGGTGATCAGCAACGACACGTTCGACAACCTGGCCGCGGCGCCCATCGTGATGAGCGTGTTGTCGGACCCGCAGATCGCGACCAACAACACCTACACCACGAACGTCTACAACGCCCTGGCCCTGCTCAGCGAGACTCTCTCCCAGAACGCGCTGCTCAAGTACCGGCCCGGCGTGGGCAACGCGGCGAGCCCGACGTTCTGCTACCTGCCGACCAACACCATCACCGTCGCCAGCGGCGTCACGCTCTCGATCCAGCCGCAGGTGATCCTCAAGCCGACCAGCTCATTCACCCTGTTCAACGTCTACGGCGCCCTGAACATGGTGGGAGCGGACAGCGGCACGAACCGCATCTTCGTCACGTCCATGTACGACGACGCGCTCGGCGGTGACACGACGCCCACGTCCTCGACCCTCCCGACCGCCGGCAACTGGGGGAACATCGGCTTCAACGACACGGCGGTGGATGCCGCGTGCATCGTGCGCAACGTGAAGTTCCAGTTCGGCGGCGCGTACGGCAACACGACCGGCGTGCTGACCACGAACAGTGCCAGCCCGCGTTTCGCCCGCCTGGAGTTCTTCCAGAACGTCACCGCGTTCACGATCGCGGGGAACTCCTCGCCGACACTGGACTCGCTGAGCATCCTCAACTGCACCGGCCTGCCCATCGTGACGTCGCTGATCAGCAGCCCCGTCTACGGCACCACGATCTCGTTCGCGAACTGCGCCTACCTCGGCCTGGGCATCCTCGGCGAGACGGTCGCGCAGGACGTCACGCTGGGCGTGGGAAGGATCGGCTCGTACAGCAACCTGAACTACATCCTGGGCGGCAACGTGACGATCGCGTTCGGCGCCAAATGGACCATCAGTCCCGCGGTCGTGATCAAGATGGCGCGCGCCTACTCGGCTGATCCCGCGGGCAACCTTATCGACATCAACGGTGCGCTCTATGCCAGCGGCAAGTCCGATTCGCTGATCGTGTTCACGTCCATGGCCGACGACGCGTTCGGGCAGGACGCCATGGGCGACGGCGCCGCGACCGTGCCGAGCCCCGGCCAGTGGATGGGCATCCAGTTCGAGGCTGTGAGCAACGACGCCGCGACGCTGCTGAACTACTGCCGCGTGCGGTACGCGGGCTTCAACGCGAGCGCACTCAGCTTCATCAGCGCCGGCCCGACCATCACGAACACCCAGATTACGAAGAGCTACCAGCCGGCGGCCTACATCTCGGGCGCCTCCACCCCGGTGTTCATTAATGTGGACTTCGACAGCACCACGTCCACGAACATCGGCGTTCCGGTGGAGCTGTCACTGGTGAGCGACCCGGTGTTCAACAACTGCCGCTTCCAGGGCAACTGGTACACGGCGCTGGGCGTCATTCCCGAGAACATCGCGCAGGACGTGCTGTGGAAGATCCGCCCGGTCGCCGGGCGGCTGAACATGCCGTTCTACCTCAGCGGCCAGCTCACGGTCGGCCTGGGCGCGACGCTCACGATGCAGCCCGGCGTCATCGTCAAGGGGTACAACGGCTCGCTTCTGATCCAGCGCGCCGCGACGGTCATCGGGCGCACGGTGCCCGAGAG
>CAIXRL010000616.1 GCA_903921835.1 Candidatus Eiseniibacteriota bacterium
CAGCCGCGAGAAGATCGCCCGGCCGGACCCACCTTCGGTGGGTACCCCGGAACCGTGTTGTCCACACGATGAGGACAGCGGCCGGTCGAGCTTCGCAGCAGATGACGCGCAGATCGCGCTCGCAGGCGGCGGGCTCATGAATACTCCGGGCTAGCAGCAGGCCCGCGTATTGGAGGAGGATGCCGGGGGCGAACTTCCCGATCGAGAATGGTCGACGCCGGTTTGCCGGGCGGGGCACTCCTCGAAGCGGCCGGCGCGGCGGGGCGGCCCCAGGCGGGTTCGGGCGCCGGTGCTTCCGGACCGGACCGCGGGTGGGCACGCTCTTCCCTGGATGCCGCCAGCCCCCCGGCGTATTCGGACCAGGATGCGTGACCCGGCGCGTCCCGCGTCGCACGCGCGTCACGCCTCTTGACAGCCGCCCGCCCCCGGAGCATTCTTTGTTCGGAAGCCTAACAAAGCTCGCGCGACGCGAGCGCCGTCCCCGGTGCACCGTCACCGCGGACCAGGACCCAACCCCTCGCGGGAGGCGCGGCATGACTTTCAGGAACCCCGTTCGGTTCATCCTCTTGATCGCCGCGTGCGTGCTGGCGGCGGGATGTTCGCACAAGTCCAGCCTGGAGCCATGGATCCCGAGCACGGACCCGGTCGTGTTCAAGGACACGTTCGGCGATCACCTTACCTGGCAGGCGTTCGGCGACTCCAAGCTGGACGCGCTCTCGCTCGACACGGTCGAGAAGTACGAGGGCACGACGTCGCTCAAGTTCGTGGTCCCGGCCAGCGGCAGCTACGCCGGCGGCGCGATCACCGTGGTCGGGATCAACCGGCAGCGGAACCTCTCCGGCTACAACGCGATCAGCTTCTGGGCCAGGGCGAGCCGCGCGGTGCAGCTCGACGTGGCGGGCTTCGGCAACGACAACACCGGAACGTCCAGGTACACCGCGCAGCGGGAGTGGATCCCGGCGAGCGCGGGCAACGCTGCGATCACGGGGATCGCGCTCACCACCGACTGGACCCAGTTCTGGATCCCGATCCCCAACGCAGCCCGGCTCACCGCCGAGGGCGGCATGTTCTTCGTCTCCGAGGGCCCCAAGCCCGGCAGCGCGTTCTCGTTCTGGATCGACGACATCGAGTTCGTCAGGCTGGGCACGATCTCGAACAAGGTCCCCGCGCTCACCACGACCACTCTAAACGGCATCGCCGGCACCGCGCTGGGACTCGACAAACTCACCAAGACGGTGTTCACCATGACCGGCCTCCCGGTGACGGTGACGCACAGCCCGGCCTACTTCGACTACATCACGTCCGATGCGACTGTTGCAGTGCCCGTCCCGGGCGGCGTGCAGGTCGTCGCCGGCGGCACGGCGAGCATCACGGCGAAAATGCTGGGCATCGCCGCCACCGGCACGGTAACGGTCAACGCCACGCTGCCGCCGCCCACGGCGGCGCCCACACCCACGCTGCCCGGCTCGAGCGTGATCTCGATGTTCAGCGACGCCTACCCCAACTGGCCGGTGGAAACGTGGTCGGCCAACTGGGCCCAGAAGGGGGGCGTTCCTCGAGTCGACGACATCTCCGTCGCGGGCAACCCCACCAAGCGCTACATGAACCTCAACAACCAAACCTGGGCCGGCATCGTCTTCGCCGCGCACCCGATCGACGCCACCGCGATGACCGCCTTCCACATGGACGTCTGGGCGCCCGTGGGAGCCACGTTCCTGGTGAAGTTGGTGGAGTTCACCGCCTCGGGCACGCTCTCCAGCCAGTCCCAGCTTACGTTCAACGCCGCGTCCACCCCGCCCTTCACGAGCGGCGCGTGGATGCCGCTCGAGATCCCGCTCGCCAACTTCGCCGAGCTCACCTCGCGCTCGCACCTGTCCCAGCTCGTGATCTTGTCACCCGACGCGAGCATCGTCTACGTGGACAACGTCTACTTCCACAAATAGTCTCCGCTCCTCCACCGGATCCGATCCAAACGAGGACGGAAGGCTCATGAAGCCACAGGCGACAACCCGAAGCGGTACCCGACGCGCGGACCCGGCGCGTCCCAAAGCGCTCTCGCACGCTGTGCTGCGCATGATCTGGGACCAGCACCGCATCTCGCGCGCCGAGATCGCGCGGCGCACGGGGCTGTCGCGCTCCACGGTGACCGAGATCGTGGACGAACTGCTGCCCATGGGGCTGGTCGCCGAGGTCGGCGTCGAGCCATCGCGCGGCGGGCGGCCACCCATCGTGCTCGAGTTCAACTACCAGGCTGGCTGCATCCTGGGGGTCGACCTGGGAGCGGCGCACATCGCGGTGGCGCTCATGGACCTGCGCGGCCAGATCCTCGCGTGGCAGCACCGCGTGCACCCGGTGCGCACGGACCCCGAGGGTACGCGCGCGCTCATCAACGAGCTGTGCTCGGCCTGTCTGGCCTCCCGGCCGGGAAGCCGGAAGCTGCTCGTGGGGATCGGCATCGCGGCCCCCTGCCCCGTGGATCCGAATCACCCCGAGCGCTTCTCCGAGATCGTGCTTCCGGAGTGGCACGGACGCGGCGGTTTCAAGCAGATGGCGACGCGCTTCAAGGTGCCGGTCATGGTGGACAATGACGCCAACCTGGGCGCGCTCGCCGAGCGCTGGTGGGGCGCGGGCCGCGGCGTCGACGACTTCGCGTACGTGAAGGTGGCGACGGGCGTGGGCTCCGGTCACTTCGTGCTGGGCAAGGTCTACCGTGGCGCCACCGGCGTCGCGGGCGAGATCGGGCATGTGGCGATCGATCCGTACGGCAAGCCGTGTATCTGTGGCCTGCGCGGCTGCCTGGCCACGCTGGTCGGGGCGCCCGCTCTGGTCGAGCGCGCGCAGGAACTGCTCGCGCGGCACCCGAAGAGCGTGCTCGCGAGCCAGGCGATCACGATCGACTCCATCGAGGACGCCGCGCTCGCGAGTGACCCGCTGGGTCTCGAGATCGTGCACGAGGCGGCGGGGCACCTCGGCATCGCCATCGCCGGCCTGCTCAACCTGATGAACCCGCGGCTCGTCATCCTGGGCGGCGGTCTGTGCCGCCTGGGCGACCTGCTGCTCGATCCGCTGCGCGACGTGACGCGCAGCCGCACGCTGATCAGCTCGCTCACCGCCGCCAACGTGCAGACGAGCGAGCTGGGGCCGCGCTCGATCGCCGTCGGCGCGGCGACCTACGTGCTCGACGCGGCGCTGGACGACGCACGGATGTTCCCCAGGCTGCAGGACGGAGCGAAGACCGCATGATCCGCATGGCTCCGGTGCTGGGCAGGATCGCCCTGGTGCTGGCGATCCCGCTCGTCGCGCTCGCGAGCGGCACGGCCTGCGCCAGGAAGGCGACGGCGCCGAAGACCGTGCTGACGTGGCAGGACGAGTTTGACGGACCCGCGGGGCAGCTGCCCGACCCGTCCAGGTGGGCCTTCGACGTCGGCACCGGCTGGGGCAACGCGCAACTCGAGTACGACACGGTGCGGCCCGAGAACGTCTCGCTGGACGGCTCCGGGCACCTCTCCATCACCGCGCGCCACGAGGACTGGCTGGGCCAGGACTACACGTCGGGCCGCATCAGCACCCGCGGCAAGTTCGAGCAGTCGGGCGGCCGCTTCGAGGCGCGCATGCGCATGCCGAGCGGACAGGGCATGTGGCCCGCGTTCTGGCTGCTCGGCAACGACATCGCCACCGCGCCCTGGCCGGCCTGCGGCGAGGTGGACATCATGGAGTACCGCGGGCAGGAGCCCTTGATCGTGCACGGCAGCCTGCACGGCCCCGGCTACTCGGGCGGCAGCGCGCTGACCCGCGCGTACAGCGCGCCCGCCCCGCTCGACAGCGCGTTCCACGTCTACGCGGTGGACTGGAGCGCGAGCAGGATCACCTGGGAGCTGGACGGTTTCGTGTACAGCACGATCACGCCGGCCAACGTTCCCACGGGCGACGCCTGGGTCTTCAACCACTCCTTCTTCATCGTCCTGGACCTCGCCGTGGGGGGCAACTTCGTCGGCTCGCCCAGCAGCAGCACACCCTTCCCGCAGGCGCTGCTGGTGGACTACGTGCGCGTGTACAGGAGTTCTTAGGATGGGAACGTTCCCGCAGCGACGGGCGTCCCTGCTGGCACCGCTGTTCGCGCTCGGCTTCGCGCTCCTGCTCGCGCTGCTCGTGGCGGGCTGCGGCGCGCGCAAGCGGGCAGCGCTGCCACCCAGCGTGCTGGTCGTTTCGCAGGAGCAGCAGGCGTCGTGGGTGCGGAACTTCAACCCGCTCACGACCGCGACCTCGGCACGCTGGCCTACGCTGGCGGGCATCTACGAACCGCTGTTCGTGTTCAACAGCGTCAAGGGCGACCTGGTGCCGTGGCTCGCCACCGCGAGCGAGTGGCGCGAGGGCAACCGCGTGCTGCGCCTCACCACGCGCGCCGGCGTGCTCTGGTCCGACGGGCAGCCGTACTCGGCGCAGGACGTGGCGTTCACGTTCGACCTGCTCCGCCGCTTCCCCGCGCTCGACCGGCGCGGCGTGTGGAGCTTCGTCGAGGGCGTCGGCGCCGTGGACGACCACACCGTGGACTTCCGCTTCAAGCGCGTGTTCATCCCGGGCGCCAGCGAGATCGCGGCGCAGCAGATCGTGCCGCGGCACGTGTGGGAGTCGATCAAGGACCCGGTCGCGTTCGCCAACGAGAACCCGGTGGCCACGGGGCCGTTCACCGAGGTGCGCACCTTCCAGAACCAGGTCTACGAGCTGGGGCGCAACCCGCACTACTGGCAGCCGGGGCTCCCGCGCATGAGCGCGATCCGCTGCCCGGCGTTCCCGGGCAACGACCGCGCCAACCTCGCGCTCGTGTTCGACGAGGTGGACTGGGCGGGCAACTTCGTGCCGGCCATCGACCGCGTGTTCGTGCACCGCGCGCCCAAGGCGCACGGCTACTGGTTCCCGCTCACGGGCAGCAGCATCTTCCTGTACGCGAATACGCGCCGGGCGCCGTTCGACGACGTGCGCGTGCGCAAGGCGCTCAGCATGGCGATCGACCGCGACCTGCTCGTGGACGTGGCGCTCTACCGCTACTCGCGCCCCGCGGACGCCACGGGACTTTCGGACGCGTTCTCGACCTGGCGCGATTCCACCGCGGTCGCGAACGGCGGCTGGGTGCGCCACGACGTGAAGCACGCGGCGGCGCTGCTCGATTCCGCCGACTTCCGCAAGGGCCCCGACGGCGTGCGGCTGCTGCCCAACGGCAAGCCGTGGCACTACGACATCCTCACCGTGTCGGGCTGGTCGGACTGGGTGCGCGCCGCGCAGGTGATCGCACGTGGCCTGCGCGAGGCGGGCGTCGACGCCACGGTGCGCACGTACGACTTCTCGGCGTGGTTTCAGCGCGTGCAGGAGGGCGACTTCGACCTCTCGCTGGGCTGGTCGTTCGAGGGCCCGACGCCCTACACGTTCTACCAGTGGCTCATGGCGTCCGCGACGGTGAAGCCCACGGGAGTCGCGTCCATGGGCAACTGGCACCGCTACGGCAGCGCCGAGGCCGATCGCGCGCTGGCCGCGTTCGAGCGCGAGGCGGACCCGGCCGCGCAGCACCGGCTGTGCGCCGAGCTGCAGCGCGTGTTCGTGGCCGAGGCGCCCGCCATACCGCTGTATCCGAACCCGTCGTGGGCGGAGTACAACAGCGGCCGGATCGATGGCTTCCCGTCGAAGACCGCCCCGTACGCGGATGCGTCGCCCAACAAGTTCGACCGCGGCGAGTGCCTGCTGGTGCTGACGAGGCTGGCGCCGCACGCGTCGTCACCCGGGGCCGCGTCACCACAGGCAGCGCCGGCGAACGGAGGGACGCGATGAGGTTCCTGCTCCGCCGTCTCGGCTTCTACCTGGTCGCGGCCTGGGTGGCGCTGACGCTGAACTTCTTCCTGCCCCGGCTCATGCCCGGCGACCCGGCCACCGCGCTGTTCGCGCGCTTCCGCGGCCGGCTCGCGCCCGAGGCCATGCAGGCGCTGCGCGAGACGTTCGGCCTCACGCACGCCCCGCTCTGGAGCCAGTACCTCACCTACCTGGGACACGCGCTGCGCGGCGACTTCGGCATTTCGGTCGCGTACTTCCCCACTCCGGTGGTGCAGGTGATCGGCACCGGCCTCATGTGGACGCTGTTCCTCGCGGGCAGTGCCGTCGTGGTGAGCTTCGCGATCGGCACGCTGCTCGGCGTGGCCGCCGCGTGGTGGCGGCGCGGCTGGGTGGACGCGCTGCTGCCGCCGGCGCTGGTCTTCCTGGGCGCGCTGCCCTACTTCTGGCTCGCCATGGTCGCGCTCTACGTGCTCGGCTTCACGCTGGGCTGGTTCCCGCTCGGGCACGCGTACTCCGACGACCTCACGCCGGGCTTCAACCTCACCTTCATCGCCGATGTGGCGACGCACGCCGTGCTGCCGGTGGGTTCCATCGTGCTCGCGACGCTGGGCGGGTGGCTGCTGTCCATGCGCAACACCATGATCACCGTGCTGGGCTCGGATTACGTGAACCTGGCGCGGGCCAAGGGCCTGCACCCCGCGCGCGTGGTGCTGCGCTACGCGGCCCGCAATGCGCTGCTGCCGAGCATCACCAGCTTCGGCATGGCGCTCGGGTTCGTGCTCGGCGGCTCGCTGCTCACCGAGATCGTGTTCTCCTATCCAGGCCAGGGCTACGTGCTCGTGCAGGCGGTCCGCAACCAGGACTACCCGCTCATGCAGGGCATCTTCCTCGTGATCACGTTCGCGGTACTGGGCGCCAACTGGCTGGTCGACGTCGTCTACCTGTGGCTCGACCCGCGCATCCGGGACTCCGCGTCGTGAGCGGGGCCTCCGCACCCCGCGGCGCGGGTCTGGGACTTTGGGTCGACGCGATCCGCCGCGACCGCAAGGCGGCCATGGGCGCCGTGGTGCTCGCCGTGTTCGCGTTCGTCGGCCTGTTCGGCCCCATGCTGGTGGGCGACCCGCAGGCGCTGGTCGGCATCCCGCTGCAGCCGCCGACCTGGCACCACCTGCTCGGCACCACCGGCCAGGGCCAGGACGTGCTCGCACAGCTCGTGGTCGGCACGCGTATCTCGCTGGCGATCGGCTTCGGTGTCGGCCTCGTCGTCGTGCTGATCGGAGCCCTGGTCGGCGTCACCGCCGGTTTCTACGGCGGACGCGTGGACGGGCTGCTGTCGCTGCTCTTCAACGTGTTCCTGGTCATCCCCGGCCTGCCGCTGGCGATCGTGATCGCCGCCTACCTGCCGTCCGGCCCGATGACGCTGGCGCTCGTGCTCATCGTGACCGGCTG
The DNA here is from genome assembly GCA_903921835.1 of Candidatus Eiseniibacteriota bacterium. Lineage (GTDB taxonomy): Bacteria > Eisenbacteria > RBG-16-71-46 > RBG-16-71-46 > RBG-16-71-46 > CAIXRL01. Next base: position 7,270 of record CAIXRL010000616.1, read on the forward strand.
GGCGTGGAATGCGCGCGTGCTGCGCGCGCAGACCCTCAGCGTGCGCCAGCGCGACTTCGTCGCCGCCGCCATCGTCACGGGCGAGTCGGACCTGCGCATCATCACCAGCGAGATCCTGCCCACCATGACGTCCCTGCTCGTCGCCCAGGTCATCGGCAGCACGATCTACGCGATCGGCGCGCAGGTGGGCCTGGAGTTTCTCGGGCTGGGCGACGTCTCCACGGTGACGTGGGGCACCAACCTGTACTGGGCGCAGAACGACTCGGCCCTGCTCACCGGCGCGTGGTGGACGTTCGCGCCCACCGGATTGTGCGTCGCACTCGTGGGCTTCGGGCTCAGCATGCTCAACTCCGGCTTCGACGAGATCACCAATCCCCGGCTGCAGCTCGAGCGCGCCTGGCGCGGCCACCTCGAGCGCCGCGGCTTCAAGCCCACGCGTTCCACGCCGGTGGTGCCGGAATGACCGGGCCGCTGCTCTCCATCCGCCACCTGCGCGTGGACTACGTCACCGGGAGCGGCCCCGTGCGCGCCATCGACGACGTCTCGCTCGACCTCGCGCCGGGCGAGATCCTGGGCATCGCCGGCGAGTCCGGCAGCGGCAAGTCCACGCTGGCGCAGACGCTGCTGCGCATCCTGCCCCCGCCCGCGGTGGTCGCCGGCGGCCAGGTACTGCTCGGCGGCACCGACCTGCTGAAGCTGTCCGAGCACGAGCTGCGCGATGTGCGCTGGAAGCGCATCGCGATGGTGTTCCAGAGCGCCATGGACGCCCTGAACCCGGTCATCACGATCGCCGAGCAGATCACCGACACGCTGCGCGCGCACACCTCGATGACCTCCCGGCAGGCGCGCGATCGCGCCGCAGATCTGCTGGCCATGGTGGGCATCCCGCGCGAGCAGCTGGACGCGTTCGCGCACCAGCTCTCGGGCGGCATGCGCCAGCGCGTGTGCATCGCCATCGCGCTCGCGCTGGAGCCGTCGCTGGTCATCCTGGACGAGCCCACGACCGCTCTGGATGTGATCGTGGAGCGCGAGATCCTGGAGCAGCTGCGCGACCTGCAGGCGCGGCTCGGGTTCTCGGTGCTGTTCATCACGCACGACCTCGGCCGCATGCTGCAGTTCTCGGACCGGGTTTCGATCTTCTACGCCGCCCGGCTGGTCGAGATCGGACCCGCCGCGACCCTGGCCACGACGCCGAGTCACCCGTACACGCAGGGCCTGCTGCGCGCGTTCCCCTCGTTGCACGGCGAATCGGTGGACCGCGAGGGCATCCCGGGCGCCCCGCCGAGCCTGAAGAGCCCGCCCCCCGGCTGCCGGTTCCACCCGCGCTGCCCGCTGGCGATGGACCGCTGCCGCGCCGAGCGCCCCGCGCTGGTCGAGGTCACGCCCGGCCACTCCGTGGCCTGCTTCGCGGTGAAGTAGCCACACCCGGCCCCCGAAACGAATCAGCGCCCGCCGCGGAAGTCCGCGGCGGGCGCCGGGCGTTCTACTGGGCGGCCGTTTTCCTGTTCCTCGGGGCGCTGGCCGGCAAGACGGTCACCGCGACGCTGCCCGCGGCGATCCTGCTGATTCTCTGG
>CAIXRL010000617.1 GCA_903921835.1 Candidatus Eiseniibacteriota bacterium
CGCGCACAACGGGCGGCAGGCAGCGCGCGATCGTCATGACACGGGTTGGTCGGGCACCGCGGGGTGGCACCGCGCCCAGGCGCCCGCCGACTCCCCCCTCGATGAAGCCCGCGCCCGCAGGGCCGGATTCGTCATCGCGGCAGCTCTCTTTCCGCGTCCTCATTGCGGCCCCGCATCCGGTGCACTTCATCGATCCGCTCCCACTTCCTCGGCGCGGCACTGGCGCCATGCTCTACAGGCCGCCACAACAACCAGCTCGCTCTCGAACCGGAAAGCCACGACGACCGTGACCCGGCGGGTCTCCACCCGACAGTGCCACCTCCCGTGCGCTGGCTCGCCCAATCGAAGGGCTCCGCCTGGAAGCAGGTTGAGGCCATGGCCGGACTTGTTCGTCAACCTCGATCGAACCCGCCGCCCCCTGCGCGGCGCCTCCAGGAAAGCATATTTCCCCTGCTGCAATCCTGACGCAACTCTGAAACACGAAGCACCGAATGCGCGGAGCCGCGCGCTGGGGCGCATTCCGGCCCCTTCCTCTCGCTCCGCGTGGGATATACGATTCGCCCATGGGCCATGTGGGCATTCGTCCACCGCTGGTCCCCTCCGCATCCGCCGCGCACGGCACCGATCGAGCCGGAAGTGCGAGCGTTGCTTCACTCGCGGAGCGGCAGCACCGCTCCGCCGTATGGAGGCGAACACCATGCGACCCCACTCACGTGGTTTCACCGTCCTGCTGCTCGGATTCATCCTGTGCGCCGTGCTGCCCGCTACCGGCCGCGCGGCCGAAGCGACTGCCGCCCCCGCGCCGGGTATCGCAGCCACGGCGAAGCCCAGCGCGATGATGACCGAAATCCGCGCACTGATCGCGGACGAGCACCGCTCACTCACCGCGCTCAACGAGCGCTTCCGCCGCACGACCGACCCGGCGGCTGCGATCGCGCTGCAACGCGAGATCGCGCAGCTCAAGCTCGGGACCGAGATCGCGCTGCTGCGCGTCCAGGCCAGGCACGCGCGGGCGACCGGCCGGCTGTCCGTGGCCGCGCACCTCGACGAAGCGATCCACGAGCTCGAGTCGCCGCCGGTACCGCAGCCGACGACGACGCGACCGTCCCCCACGACCACCGAGACCACCGCGATCCCCAACGCACAACGCTGAGAACGAGAGGAGCATGCCATGTGGCGTCGCACCCTCCTGCTCGGCGCTCTGGCGCTGAGCGTACTGGTCGCGCCCGCGCGCGCGACCGTGGTGGAAGACCCGGTGAGCGTCCGAATCACCGGCGACATACCCGTCGCCCGGCAGGGGCAGGCCCTGCACGTGGCATTCGAGCTGCGTACCGCGCGCACGGTCGAGATCTCGAACCTCGTGATCGAGGGCGAGGGCTGGGCCGGCAAGGCCACCATCGCCCGCGCACCCCGCTTCGCGGTGACGTCCTCTACGCCCTCGCGCGTCGAGTTCGACGCGACTCCCCAGCGGCCCGACAGCCGGCTGGTGCTGCGCTACGACGTGGAGGGCAGGACGTACCGGGAGGTGTTCGACCTCTCACCAGCCGCCGACCAGCGCCGGCGTGCCGGCGGAAGCGTGCGGGTGCTGACGACGCCACCGGACATCCGGCGCACGAACTCGGCGAATGCGGCCCTGATGGCCGAGCCCAGAGGGCTCGATTTCAGCGGCCCCATCGGCAGGACCGTGCCGACGATCGAGACCCAGCCTCCGGCAAAGGCCACCACGGGCCGCATCGTGCAGGTGACCGGTACGTTCGTCTACAAGCGCGACGATCGCATCTGGGCCACCGACCCATACGAATGGCTCGGCGCCGACGGGCTCACTGTGCAGATCTGGGAGAACGACTACGCCGGCACCGGCCAGGACGTGAAACTCGCCGAGGGCACGACCGACGCCTTCGGCAACTTCGATGTGAGCTTCTTCTGGGGAGGGGTGCTGGAGGGCCAGCCGGACATCATGGTGTTCTTCATCGCCGACAACTCGAAGTTTGCCGTCCTTCCCGAGTCCGACGTGATTCCGTACTACTGGGCCATTGGGCCGTACGCGAACTTCACCGGCGCGCACCTCGACCTCGGCGGGCTCACCACGGGCGGCGAGTGGGACTACCGCGTGCTCAACATCCTGACCGACCTGATGCGCGACTGGCGCTGGCTCTACACGCGGCATGGCGTGGACCTGCCGTCCCTGATCATCAACTATCCGATCACGCACCAGGACGTCTCGCACTACCACCCCACGGAGCAGTCCATCCACTTCACCAATGGCGCCGAGTGGAGGGAGGACACGCAAGGCCACGAGTATGGCCATCACCTCGTGTATTCGCGCCTCCTCTACCACAGCCCGAGCTACTGCAATACGCCCCTGTGCGAAACCTCGCCCGACTGCGGCCACAGAAATTGGTGCGAGGAGGATGCACCGACGGCGTGGGGCGAGGGCGTGCCCGACTACTTCGCGACCACCGAGACGGAGACATACGGCGAAGACTATGGAGTCGCCGCCCTCCACACGGGGTCCCACGAGCTGATCTCGAGTTGCGTGAACTGCACGGGGACTCACTACGCCGACCCGTTCCTCGACGAGTCGCACGCCACCGCGGTGCTGCAGGACATCACCGACTCCGAGCAGGACACCGACCCTCACGCGCTCACCAACGGTACGGACGCGCTCGCGCTGGGTGATGGCCCGGTTTGGAACACGATGACCGCGGTGCCAGTGATCAATCTGGAGGTGTTCATCGCCATGTTCCGCGGATTCTACCCGCAGTACTCCGAGCAGCTCTGGCAGACCCTGGGGAACAACCAGATCAACCAGGACGTCACGGCGCCCGGCGCACCGGTGAGCCTGCACTCGACCAGCCACACGGCGAATGTGGAGTCGGGGGATGCCACGCCCACCTTCGCGTGGACGCGGCCGACCGACGACTTCTCGGGGGTGGCCGGGTACAGCGTGCAGATCACGGCAGTAGCCGGACTGCCGGACGCGGTGAAGGAGATGGACAACGTCACCGCGTGGACGTCGCCACCGCTGAATCCCGGTCAGTACTACGTCACCCTGCGCGCCGTGGATCGCGCCGGGAACTGGAGTTCCACCTTCGCGACCTGGGGAAAGCTGGTGATCCGCGAGCCGGCGGGCGCGAACCTGGTGCCCTACGCACACACGAACTGGGACCACGCCGTGGTGCCGCGCGCGTCGAACGACGCCTTCTACCTGAACGTGGACGCCCCGACGTCGATGCTGACGGGCAACGCGGCCGAGACGTGGTGGAACGCCTGCGGCAAGAACACGGGCGAGAGCTCGACCGGGGCCAACTGGGTGGTGCGCGCCTACGTGGACGGGATGGACGTGGGCAACCACCTGTTTGGCGCCACCGCCGCCGGCGGCGTTTCACCGACAAACAACAATGGGCCGGTCACGGTGCGCGGCGGACGGCACACGTTCGGCGCGCGCATGGATGACGACGAGGAGATCTCCGAGACGTCCGAGACGGACAACGCCTACGCGCGCCAGTGGATATGGACGCCCTACCTGCTGCTGTCGGGCAGCGCCGTCACGCGTGAAGCGCCGCCGGACCGCATCGGCGGCTGGGACGACATCGAGGCCGGGCAGACGAAGACCTTCAA
>CAIXRL010000618.1 GCA_903921835.1 Candidatus Eiseniibacteriota bacterium
GCGATGTCACTTGCGGGCTTCGACGCCAAGTGTCGTATTTGCGTTGCCGAAGCATGAGGAAGGCGATGCTCTACCGCGTGGCGCGGCGTGCTCGATGGCTGGTCGCGGCCCGTCTGGCCCTGCGCGCCCGGGCGAGTTCGGCGATGAAGCGCTCGTAGCCCTCGGGGTGCCCCTCGGCTGCGCTCCACTGCTTCACCCTGGCAAGCGCGACACGCTCGTGCAGCGCGATGGCGACGGCGGCCGCGAGGGCCTGCCGGTCCCTCCAATGATAGAACGCGGCCAGCCGATCGCGGCAGGAGTCCGTCGCTGACAGCGCCAGCATCCGTGCGTGCCGACGCCGCTTCCAAACGGGCCGAATCCCAAAGTCCTCCCCGATCCCGAGCGGCCCCGGCGGGAACTCGACGAAGAAGGACACGTCGGGGTGCACATAGCGGTCGCGGTCCAGCCTGAAGCCGAGTGTTGCCATCGCTCCGTCGAGATCGTCCGCCCGGCAGGTCCCCAGAAGGACGAAGTCCGCGTCCAGGGAGTGATACGCACCTGCGGAGTAGAACGATGCGCACGCGCCACCGGTCAGCACGGCGCGGATGCCGGCCCGGCCGAGGACATCGCCAACCGCGATCACAACGTCGGCGAGCGTGGACCGCGGGCCCAGCTTCACAGTGGCTTCCCGGTGCGCCTCGGGCGCCGACGGATCGCCGCGGCACGGGCGCGAAGCTCGTCCTCGGGCTCGAGCAGCCGTTCGAGGTACTGCTCGAGCTCCCGCCGCGCAAACGCGCGGGGGTTCAAGCGAAACAGTCGCATCCGAGCCATCGCCCGGCCCGACACCAGGCCATCGCGTTCGAGGGAAACCAGCGCCTTCTGCACGCCGGACAGGCTCAGGCCCAGGAGCCGCGCAAGCTCGCGGGCGTAGCTTTCGCTCATGATCTGCAGGCCGAGCAGCACGCGCGTGCGGGCATTGCTCCCGAACGGACTCGAAACTCGCATGACCTTCATAGGTGGTCATATGACCACCAATCATGGTCATGCGTCAAGCGGGAGTGTGCCCGGGTAGTGTGCGAGGATGGCGGCAGGTCAGCCGCAATGGAAACGCGTCGTCGCCTCTGCAGGCCCTGCCCTGTTGAGCCTGGCCGAGCCCTTCCCGCACGCACCGGTCCGCCGTCTTTTGCTGCCTGCCAGGGGTCCGCCACCCTGGCCCCAGCGCCCGAATCCGGCTCGCCCCGGTTTCGCGTGGCAATGCGATTCCAACGCGCTCGCCCGGACGTTCCACATGGACGCCGACCCAGAGCATTCATGAACCGCGAGCCGGGAGTGAGAGCTTCGCGGGAGACCGCGGGAAGCTCGGCCGGCCGCGCCGGAACCTTGCCGTGAACGCGTCGAGGATGGCGGCCGGTCGATCTTCACGGCGGAGGACGCGCTGATCACGCGCGCAGGCCGCGGGCTCCTGAATGCTCCTCGCAATCACCCGGCCGCAAGCCCATCCGATTGGGCGCCTCAATGCGCGTTGGCGCGGCCTTCGCCGGCTGCATGGCTCGACTGAATGTGCTCCCCCGTCCGAACACTCGCGAGGGCCGCTGCGCCCTCCGTCCGGGGCTGCCGCTCAGGCCGCGTGCGGGTCGTCGGGGCCGGGCCGGACGGAGGTCCCGGGCCGGGGTGACGGGGCCGCGTCGCCCCGTGGCGCCTCGCGCCTGCCGGCCCCGGCGCGCCGGGCGGCGGCCGCGGTGATCACCAGCTCGATGGCTTCGAACAGCCGCGCGGGCGACAGCGGCTTGCTCACGTAGGCGTCCATTCCGGCTTCCAGGCAGCGTTCCATGTCGCCCTTCATCGCGTGCGCCGTGAGCGCAATGATCGGGATGTGCCCGCCACGATCGCGCTCCATGGCGCGGATCGCCGCGGTCGCCTCGAGGCCGTCCATCTCGGGCATCTGCACGTCCATGAGCACGAGGTCGAAGGGCATCTGCGTCACCGCCGCCAGCGCCTCTCGACCGTCGGACACCGAGTGGACCGAGTGGCCCTGCTTCTCGAGCATGCGCACCGCCACCTTGAGGTTCACCGGCTGATCGTCGGCCACCAGGATGCGCAGCGTGCGGCGGCGCTCGCGGAGCGAGTGGCGCGTGACCACTTCGCGCGGCGCCTCGCGGGGGCCGCTCAGCACCGACACGAGCGCATCGCGCAGGTCGGACTGGCCGACCGGCCGGACCAGGTAGCCCGCCACGCCGAGGTCCCGGCAGCGCGCGACGTCGCCGCGCTCGCCCGCCGAGGCGAGGATGATGATGGGCAGCCCGTCGAAGCGCGGCTGGCGGAGCAGACGCCCCGCCAGCGAGAAACCGTCCTCGCCCTGCATCTGCGCGTCGAGCAGCATGACCTGGATGGGTTCACCCGCCAGCCGTGCCCTCTCCAGCGCCTCGTCCGCGGCAGCGGCGTGCCCGACCACGGTCGCCTTCATGTGCCAGCTCGCCAGGAGCCCCGTGACGATGCGCCGGTCGATCTCGTGGTCGTCCACGACCAGCGCGTGGCAGCCTTCGAGCACGCCCGGCACCGTCGACACCGGGGCGGCGACCGCGGTCTCCTCGCAGCCGAAACGGACGGTGAAGTGGAAGCGGCTGCCCAGGCCCGGCTCGCTCTCCACGCCGATCCGGCCGCCCATCAACTCCACCAGCCGGGAGCAGATCGAGAGCCCGAGGCCGGTGCCTCCGAAGCGCCGGGTGGTCGAGCCGTCCGCCTGCGTGAACGCCTCGAAGATTGCCGCCTGCTTCTCGATTGGAACGCCGATGCCGGTGTCACGCACGCTCACGCGCAGCAGGCAGGTGGCGGCGTCGCGCTCCTCCACCTGCACGCCCACGACGACCTCGCCGCGCTCGGTGAACTTGATGGAGTTGCCGGCCAGGTTCGTGATCACCTGGCGCAGGCGCGTGGGATCGCCGGTGAGGACCTCGGGCAGGTCCGCGGGCACGTCGAGCACCAGATCGAGCCCCTTCCCGGCGGCGCGGTACGCCAGCGTCTTGAGCGTATCGGCCAGCAGCTCCCGCGGCCGGAAGGCCACCGATTCGAGCGCGAGCTTGCCCGCTTCGATCTTGGAGAAGTCGAGAATGTCGTTGATGACGGTGAGCAGGGCATTCGCCGACGACTTGGTGGTGAGGACGTAGTCGCGTTGCTCGAGCGAAAGGTCGGTCTCGATGAGCAGGTCGGTCATGCCGATCACGCCGTTCATCGGCGTGCGGATCTCGTGGCTCATGTTGGCGAGGAACTCGCTCTTGATGCGCGCCGTCTCGAGCGCCGCCTCGCGCGCGTCGCGGAGGTCCTTCTCGGCCTGCATGCGCAGCGTCACGTCCCGCACGATGCCGCGGAATCCCGTGGCCCGGCCCTCCGGACCTGTGATGACCGAGATCGAGGCCTCGACGTGCCGAACCCGGCCCTGGGCGTCGGTGATCGACCAGTCGAACGCCGGAATGGGAAGGCCGCTCGCGAGCACGCGCGCGAAGGCGCCGCGAAGGCGCCGGCGGTCCCGGGGAGCCGTGAAGTCGGCGAAGTGCGTCCCGGTCACGTCATCCCCGGGCCGGCCGAGCAGACGCGTCACCGGCTCGTTCACGAACACGAGCCGCCCCTCGAGCGAGACCTCGTAGTAGCCGTCCTCGATGTGGCGGAGGATGGTGTGGTGCTTCTCCTCCGACTGGCGCAGCGCCTCCTCGGTCCGCCTGCGAGCGCTGATGTCCTCCTGGATGCCGACGAAGTTCACCACGCAGCCGTCCTCATCGCGCACCGGGAAGATGGAGACCGAGGCCCAGTAGAGCTCGCCGCCCTTGCGCCGGTTCAGGAGTTCGCCACGCCACTCGCGCCCGGCGAGGATGGTGTCCCACAGCTCGACGTAGGCGGCCGGCGGCGTCAGCCCCGACTTGACGGCGTTCGGCGTCCGGCCGTGCACGTCCGCGAGCGCGTACCCGGTGATGCGCGTGAACCCCGCGTTCACCCATTCGATGCGGCCGCCGGCGTCGGTCACGATCGCGGCCGCCGGCATCTGTTCGACCACGCGCGTCAGGCGCCGGATGCGGTCATCGGCCTCGCGCCGCTCGGTGATGTCCTCGAACGTCGTGAGCACGCCGTGCGGCTCGTGCTCGCCCGACCGGGTCAGCGGCAGGGAGCTCGTCCGCAGCCAGCGCACGCTGCCGTCCCGGCGCTGCACGCCCATCGGGATGTCGCGCTGCGGCAGGCCGGTGGTGAGCGCGAGCAGGGTGGGTCGCTCCTCGTTCGGCATCGTCGTGCCGTCCGGCCGCAGCAGGTTCCAGTCTCTCTCGCCCCCGCCGTAGGCGGAGAGCTCGAGCGACCCCACTTCGAGGATGCGCTCGGCGCTGGCGTTCAGGAGCCGGACGCTGGCGTCGTCAGCGAACACGATCAGGCCGTCGCGCATGGACTCCAGGGCGATGCGGAACAGCTCCTCGCGATCCGCCAGCGCCCTGGCGGCCTCGTGGCGCGCGGTGACGTCGTTCTCGATGGAGACGTACTGCGTGATCCTGCCGCTCGCGTCCAGCACGGGCGTGATCTGCACCTCCATCCAGATCTGCCGCCCGGACTTCGTGTAGTTGAGCACCTCCTGGCGCCCGGTGTGCCCGGCCCGCAACTGCACGCGTAGTTCCTCGAGCGAGTTGGGATCGGTGTCCGGACCGGTGAGCAGCTCCCCGGGGCGCCGGCCCAGGAACTCGGCGGCGCTGTACTCCGTGATCTGCTCGAACGACTCGTTGACCCAGATGACGCGGCCGGCCGGGTTGGTGATGAGGATGCCGCTCGCGGCCCGGCTCGCGACCAGCGAGAGTCGCCGGAGCTCCTGTTCGCGGGCATCGCGCTCACGCGTGAAGCTGCGCACGAGGCGCAGGCCGAGCACCACGATCAGCGCGACGAGGACGAACAGCATCAGCAGGCCGGCGTCCGTGGCGTGCCGCAGCGCGGCCACCCGCCGGTCGGCGAGCAACTGCAGGCGCACGGTCGCGGTCCCGAGCGCGTTGATGTCCGGAGCCAGCCGCGCCAGTGCGGGAAGCACGACCTCCCGGTCGGCGCTCCCGGGGAGCAGGGCGTTGATCGAGTTCCGCACCGTCACCCAGCGGGTCCGCTCCCCGCGCAGCTCCCGTTTCGTCTCGGACGAGGCGCCGAACGGCGCGGTGCCCCGGGTCGAGATCGCCTGCTCGGCGAGCGAGAGTCCCTCCTCCACCCTGGCCACATCCGCCTGCAGCGAGACTCGCAGCACGTCGAAGGCGCGCGGGGCGAGGTGCGTGTCGCGAACCAGGCCGTCGATGGCGGCCGCGTCCCGGGCGAGCAGGCGCGACAGGTGCTCGGCGTCCAGCGTGGCCTGGCCGACGACGGCCACCCCGCCGAGCGTGAGCAGCGCCCCGATGACCGGCAGCGCAAACAGCACGCCGATCGTGCGTGGAGTGCCTACGCGCATCGCGGCCTCACGGCACCTCGCGGGTGCGCGGGCCGGCCCGCTCGGCGCCGGGCGGTTCGGATCGGGGGCATCCTGTCGTCCATGGGCCTCATCCGTGGGCTCGCGACAAAGGGAGTGTGGGCTCGTGGTGATCGAAACGGCACAACCCGTTCCGGGAATGACTCGCGCTGTCGCCCACGGCAGGAAGCTCCTTCCGCGGTTGGCAGAACGTGCCTCCGAGTCTCGGGGGAGCGCGCTGGAACTTGAGCCCGCGCACGCACTCCGCGGGGGCGCGATCGACGTGTCCCACGCCTGCCGGCCCGCCGCCGCCACGCGACCGTGGCAGCCTGACAGCGCGCTGAAAGCCGGCCACGCCGCGCGTAGTGGTCACGCCGCGGGGAGGAGCCTCCCGCCCCATGGGCCGGGAGAGAGCGGCCGGAATGGACCGCGGAGCTGGCTGCGAGGAGCGTGCCGAAGCCGGCGCGGAGCGGTCAGGGCCCCGGCGTCAGAGCAGGCGGGGTCTCAGCCCTTCCGCTCCTCGCCTTCCTCCCACTTCATGAACGTCTCGACGACCCACGTCTGTTGCTCGGCGTTCGCTTCGTTCAGCGTGCGGAACTTGCGCAGGCCGCGCGGGCTGTGCGTGACCATCCTCCGGGCGCAACTGCGCCACCAGTTCCGGATGCGGTTCGGGAGCCGTGGGTCGTCCGGGAAGGCCCATAGCGCCACGCTGGCCTCCTGGAGCGTTCGGAACTTGTAGACGGGCATCTACTCGTCCTCGAACTTGAACTTTTCCATGAGCCGTTCGGCGTCGCCCCGGTCCCTGCTTCGAATGGTGTCGCGCTTCATGCGATAGAGCATGCGGGCCGTCGCGAGGCGAACCGGGATGCCGTCGTGAGGCTGGATCATGAATTCGATGTCCTCGTACCGGAATGCGGCCCCAATGCGGGCAATGACATCCACCGTCATCAGCTCGTCGTCGGGCGGTCCGTAGCGCACGACCGGGATGTCGCCGGCCAGTTCCGCCGCGGCGATCTCCTCGATCGCCGGATCGTCCCAGACCGCCCGCAGCGCCTGCTTCAGGCGGGCGACGTTCTCCTCCGTCGGCCGGATGAACAGGTCCACGTCGTCCGTGGGCCGCACCAGCCCGAGCAGGTTGAGCGCCACGCCGCCCACGAGGACGTACTCCACCTCGTGGCGGTGCAGTTCGCGGAGCAGCTGGAGCACCTTGTCGTAGTCCATGGTCCCGATTCTCACGCCGCACCTGCGCGGGGGCAGATGTGCGGGGGCTGGAGGTGCGGCCATCATCGGCGGCGGAGCGCGGGTGGGCAAGCGTCTGCGCCGGGCCCGGCGCAGACGCTACGTCAGTCCCCCGCGTCCGCCTCACCCGGCGGTGGCTTCATGAGCGTCTCGACGCGCCACGTCTTCCGCTCGGCGTTGGCTTCCTCCATCGTGCGGAACCGGCGCACGCCGGGCGGCGCGTGAACGATCGCCAGGCGGCGCGAGAAAGCCATCAAACGTCGCGCACGGTCCGGCAGGCGCGGATCATCCGATCGCATCCAGAGGGCGCGGCGCGCCTCGTCGAGCGTGCGGAACTTCTGGACGGGCATGTCAGTCTCCCTCCAGTCCAAAGTGCTCGCGCAGCGCCTCGGCATCCGCGTGATCCTGGAGCCGGACCGTGTCCTTCTTCATGCGATGGAGCTGCCGCGGGGTCGCGACCGTCACCGGGATGCCCGCGAACGGGATGATCTCGGACTCGATGTCCTCGAACCGGAAGGCGGTTCCGAGCCGCGAGAGGATGTCCAGCGGCATGTCGGCCTCGGGCGGGACGTAGCGCACCGCGGGAAAGTCGCCCGCGAGATCCTCCGCCGTGATCTCCACGATGGCGGGATCGTCCCAAACGGCGCTCAGAGCAGCGCGCAGTCTTTCGATGTTCGCGGCATCCGGCCTGACGAACAGGTCCACGTCCGACGTGGTGCGAACGATGCCGTGAACGATCATGGCGACTGCCCCCACGAGGACGTACTCCACCTCGTGGCGGTGCAGCTCGCGAAGCAGCTGGAGCACCTTGTCGAAGTCCATGGTCCCGATTCTCACGCCGCACCTGCGCGGGGGCAGGTCTGCGGAGGCTGGAGGTCGCGGGCATCATCGGCGGCGGGACGCGGGCAGGCAAGCGGAACAGCCGGGACGACGCGTCCTCCACACGCACGCCGCGCCGGCACGTCGCACCGGCATGCCCCACCTGGCGCACAGCCGTGGCTCCGCGCGTCACGGCCGCACCAGCCACGCCATGCCTCCGCCGGCTGACTCCGCTATGCTCGCGCGCATGCTCGCGCTGACGCTCACGCCCGCCGTGCTCTCCGCGCTCGTCCTCGCCGCGCACTTCCTGCGGCGCGGCCAGATCGTGCTCTGCGCGCTGTGCCTCGCGGCCGCCGCGCTCGCGTTCGTGCGCCGGCCCTGGGCGCCGCGCACACTCCAGGTCTTCCTCCTGCTCGGCGTGCTCGAGTGGGCGCGAACGCTCGCAGCGCTGCTGCAGGAGCGGCGCGCGCTCGGCGAACCGGTCGGCCGTCTCGTGATCATCATGGGCCCGGTGATCGCGGTGGCGCTGCTCGGCGCGGCGCTGGCCGGCACGCGGCGCGTCCTGGAACGCGCCCGGGGAGCCGCGAAGGACACCGCAGCATGATCCGGCCCGCGCGCTGTCCCGCGCTCGCGACCGCGCGGCTCGACCTTCGCGCGCCGGTGCCCGGTGACGTCGCGCAACTCTTCGAGGTCTTCGCGGACCCCGAGGTGATGCGCTACTGGAGCACGGTGCCGATGCGCTCGGCGTCCGAGGCCGAAGCGATGGTGGCGCTCTCCCACGAGCAGTTCGTGGCCGGAACCGGCATGCGCTGGGCCGTGTGCAGACGCGACGACGCGCGCGTGATGGGCACGCTCTCGATCTTCCACTTCGACGCGCAGAACGATCGCGCCGAGATCGGCTACGCGCTGGGCCGCGCGTTCTGGGGCGCGGGCTACATGCACGAAGCGCTCACGGCGCTGGCCGCGTTCGCGTTCGGCCCGATGGACCTGCGGCGGCTCGAGGCCGACACCGACCCGCGCAACGCCGCGTCCATCCGCGCGCTCGAGCGACTGGGGTTCGCGCGCGAGGGATTGTTGCGCGAGCGCTGGGTGGTGGCCGGCGTCGTTTCGGATTCGCTCCTGTTCGGGCTGCTGCGTGGCGACTGGACAACACGGCAATACGTTGTGAAAACATGAGTTAACGCGTAGGATTGACGCGTGCCCTGTCGATAGTTAAGCTGGCTCAACAGTATTGAGCCACCTAGCGGACGGTGCCCGCGGCGCGGACGCACGCGCGCGGCGACCGCCACAACGCGCCCGCCGCACCCGTGGCGGCGCGCACCCGGGGATCCGCGATGGACATCTGGAGACGATTCGGCGGGAAGGAAGTGTCGCACTCCATGGCCCACTATCTCCAGGCCGTGGCGGCGCTCAAGACCGCGAAGGGTCACGCGCGCGTCGGCGACGTCGCCGAGCATCTCGGCGTGAGCAAGAGCGGCGTCACCTCCATGATTCGCGCGCTGCAGGCGCGCGGGCTGGTGACGCACGAGAAGTACGGCTGCGTCGAGCTGACCGGCGCGGGCCAGCGACTTGCCTCGCGCACCGAGTCGAGCCGGCGCGTGCTGACCATGTTCCTCTCCGACATCCTCGGCGTGCCCGAGACGATCGCGAGCGAGGACGCCTGCATGATCGAGCACCTGGTCTCTCCCGAGGTCTCGATCGAACTGCTGCGGCTCACGAGCTTCCTGCGCTCGCAGCACCCGGCCGCCACGCAGTTCCGCGAGGCGTACAAGGCCAGCCCGCGCTCGTGCGCCGAGCACGCGCCGGGCGCGTGCGACCTGTGCGGCGCGACCTGCCTGCGCGAGTCGCTCGTGCGCGAGATCGGCGAGGGCGGGCTGCCCACGTGACCTCACGTCCCGACGACGACGGCGCCGGCGAGCACACGCTCGACCTGCTCGCACCGGGCGACTCGGCCACGGTCGCGCGCATCGAGGGCGATCCCGGGATCGCGCGGCGCCTCATGGAGCTTGGCCTGGTGCCCGGCACCACGGTCGCGATGGTGCGCTGCGCCCCGCTCGGGGACCCGCTCGAGTTGACCGTGCGCGGCGTCCACCTGTCCCTGCGCCGCACGGAGGCCCGCTCCATCCATGTCGCGCCCCTCTGAGCCCGGGCCCGGCCGGGCGCCGATCGCGCGGGGGCGCGTGAGCGCGACCGCGGCAGCGGCCGAGCCGCGCCGCATCGCCATCCTGGGCAATCCCAATTCCGGCAAGTCCACGCTCTTCAACGCGCTCACGGGCCTGCGGCAGAAGGTCGGCAACTATCCCGGCGTCACGGTCGAGAAGAAGACCGGCGCCCGCGAGCTGCCGTCGGGACGGCGCGCCCAGATCATCGACCTGCCGGGCAGCTACAGCCTGCATCCCGCCTCACCCGACGAGCGCATCGTGCGCGACGTGCTGCTCGGGCTGCAGGCGGACACGCCACCGCCGGACCTGATCGTGTTCGTGGTGGACGCCACGCACCTCGACCGGCACCTCTACCTGGCGCTGCAGGTCATCGAGCTCGGGCGCCCGCTGGTGCTGGCGCTCAACATGATGGACTCGGCGCGCGAGCAGGGACTTCGCATCGACGAGGCCGCGCTCGAACGCCGGCTCGGCGTGCCGGCCGTCGGCATCTCCGCCGCGAAAGGCGAGGGGCTGGAACTCCTGCTCGCGCTGATGGACCACGACGTCGAGCCGTCGGCCGCGCACTTCCGCCGGTGGCCCGCGCATCTGCAGAGGGTGCTCGACCGGCTCGAGGCGCGCCTGCCGCGCCACTCGGCGCTGCCGCAGCGGGCGCGCCACGACTTCGCGCTGGCGCTGCTGCTCGATGACGGCGAGGACGACGCGCTCGCGCGCAGCGCGACGCCCGACCTGCTCGGCGACGCACACATGCTGGCGCGCCGGCTCGACGCGCTCGCGCCGGGCTGGCGCTCGGGCGACGTCGAGGGCCGCTACGCCGCGATCCAGTCCACGCTGGCCGGCGTGCTCACGTCCGCGGGCGGACCGCGCGACCGGCGCAGCGATGCAATCGACCGCGTGCTGACGCACCGCGTCCTGGGGCCGGTGCTGTTCGTGCTGCTCATGGGCGCCGTGTTCCAGTCCGTGTTCGCCTGGGCGCAGCCGGCCATGGACTTCATCGGGCACTGGGTGGGTCGCTTCGGCGCGCTCGTCGGGCACGTGATGCCGGACGGGCCCCTGCGCTCGCTGGTGGTGGACGGGATCATCTCCGGCGTCGGCACCGCGCTGACGTTCGTGCCCCAGATCGCGATCCTGTTCTTCTTCCTCTCGGTGCTCGAGGACACCGGCTACATGGCGCGCGCGGCGTTCATCATGGACCGGGTCATGGGTCGCGTCGGGCTCTCGGGGCGCGCGTTCATCCCGCTGCTCTCGAGCTTCGCGTGCGCGATCCCCGGCATCATGGCCACGCGCACGATCGACAACCGCCGCGACCGCTTCACCAC
>CAIXRL010000619.1 GCA_903921835.1 Candidatus Eiseniibacteriota bacterium
CCGGCGCCGGGGCGCTGCTCGAGCGCGGCCTGCCCACGGCGGAGCGAGCGCTGTCGCTCGAGAGTTCGACGACGCGCTGGCTGGGCCTGACGAGCCTGGAGACGCGCGCGGCAGCGCTGGGCGCCGCAGCGGGCTCGGTGCGTTTCGCGGTCGGCTGTTCGCAGACCGGAGACCCGGAACTGGGCTGGACCAGCGCGGCACTGGCGCTCGGCGCGGCAGGGCCAGAGGGCGGTGCGGCGCTGCGCGTGGTGGGACGGCGCGACCGCAGCGAGGGGCCCCTCGCCGCGGGGCACCTCGGGCAGGGCGCGGGCTACGAGGCCGGTGCGGGCGTGTGGCTCGCGGCGGCTCCCGGGCTCATGCTGTGGGCGAGCGCGCCGCAGTTGTGGGCGGGCGGGCAGGACCCGCCGCTCTCGCGCCCACTCGAGCTCGGCGCGCGCTGCACGGCGCGCGACCTCGCCGCGTGGGCCGCGCTGGTCGCGCCGCAGCGCGGGGACGACGGCGAGCGCTCGGCGGGGCTCTCGCTCGGCGGGGAGACGCTCACCGTGTGGGCCGAGGCGCGGGACGGCCCGCTGCGGGGCTCGCTCGGAGTGCGTGGTGCACTCGGGCCGCTCGTGGCCGAGGCGCGCACCGACGCGCACCCGGTGCTGGGCGAGACCACGCGGGTTACGCTCGCCTGGCGCCCGCGCGCGGCGCGGGTGAGGCGATGACGTCCGGGGCGGCGATGTGCCTCGGCCGCCTGGCTCGCTCGCGCGCCGCCGCGTTGCGATCACTCATACGGACGCCGCCTGCCATGCAAGGTCGCACCGCCTGCGTCGTCGGCATGATCACCGTCGCCCGGCGGCCGTCCGCGCGGACGACGCCCGCCGTGAGCGACCGCATTCGTCCCGCCGCCCGCGTCGCTTGCCCGCATGCCGCGTTCGCGTTCGCGCTGGCGCTGGCCGCGCCGTTCGCACCCGCCGCGTGCGCGCAATCACCCGAGCCGCCGCCGGAGGCGGAGCCCGGCGACTGGAGCGTCGAGCGCGCGGACTCGCTCGCTCCGGGCTGGACCGAGACCACGTTCGATTCGCGCGGCAAACGGGGCTCTGCGCCGAGCACCGGCGAGCGCATGCGCTTTCGCTCGGGCGAGTCCGCGGGAAGCCTGCGCGGCGGGGGCGAGGCGCTCCCGGGTGCGCGGCTCGAGGCGCCGCTTGCCGCCGGTACGTTGCGCGCCGGGCGGCTCGGGCCACGCTGGGGGAGGGGTCTGCTGCTCGGCGCCGCGGCGCAGCCGTGGGCGGTGCAGGCCGACGATCGTGGCGACGACGCGCCGCTGCTTGGGCACGCCGGCGACGGCGCGCAGTGGCGGATGCGCGACGGCGGCCTCGAGCTGCTCGCGGGCCGTTTCAGCCGCCGCACGCTGTTCGGGGCGCGTGTCCGCCGCGGCCCGGTCGCGCTGGCCGCCCTGGGCGACGATGCCGACGCTCAAGCGAGCGTGGCGCTCGAGCGCGGTGCCATGGCGGTGGAATGGGCGGCCAACCGGGCGGGTCGCTGGCGCGCGGAGTTCTCGGCGCGCCGCGCGACCGCGCGCACCACGACGGTGCTGCGCGCCCGCGGCGGGCTCGCGACCTTTCGCTCGCTCGCCGAGCCCGCGCGCGCCGGACCGCCGCACGTGCTGGCGGTGGGCGAGACCGCGCGGCGGGGCGCGGGCACGCTGCGCGCCTGCGCGGCGCTCTGGGCGTTCGCCTCCGGCGCGTGCGGCGCGGCCACGACGCTTGAAGTGGAGCGACGTCTGGTCCACCATGCCGCGGTCGCAGTTGGATTCGAGGAACAACACGGCACGCGGCGCGATCCCGCGCTCGCGTCCGCCCCGGCCGCGGACACACCCATGCGGCAGGGCTGGTGGTGCGAATGGCGGGGCCGCGCGGGTGGCCGCACGCTGGATCTGCGTCACGAGCTGCGGGGCGGCCGGGCGTTTGCGCGCGGCACCGTTCGGCGCGCCGTGATCGCCCAGGGCGAGAGCGCGCTTCCCGCGGGAGGATCGCTCGCCGTGATGCACAGCGCGTGGAGCACGCGCGCCGGCGAATCCCTCTGGATCTCCGAATCCGACGGCGACCTGCTGACGCTGCGCGCGGCCTCGGGCGCGGGCCAGCGGACGCAGGTGGTGCTCGCGCTGCCGTTCGTCGGGGGACGCGCGCGGGCGACGGTACACTGGACGACGGCGGCGTCGCAGCGCGCCGTGCCGGGATGGGCGCTGGAATGGACGCGGCGAATGCGGCAGTGACCGCGAAGGCCCGGAGTATTCGTGAACCGCGAGCCGAGAGCGCGGGCTCATGAATACTCCGGGCCAGGATTCGAACCCTGCGCGCGTGAGCGGCGCAGAGGGGAACCCCACATGAAACTCGCACAGCGACTGGGAACCATCACGACCGCCGCGTCGTTCGACATGCTGGCGCGCGGCAAGGCGCTCGAAGCGCAGGGGCGCAGCGTCATCCACCTGGGAATCGGCGAGCCCGATTTCGACACGCCGGCGTTCATCCGCGAGGCCGCCAAGGTGGCGCTCGACCAGGGCTTCACGCACTACGGGCCCGCGCCGGGCCTGCCCGAGTTCCGCAGGACCATCGCGGAAAGCTGGCGCGCGCGCCGCGGAATCCCGTGCGAGGCGAAGCACGTGGTCGTCTGCCCGGGCGCCAAGCCCGTGCTGTTCTTCGCCATGCTCTCGCTGCTCGAGCCCGGCGACGAGATCATCATCCCCAGCCCGGCGTTTCCCAACTACGGCTCCATGGCGCAGTTCGCCGGCGGCAAGGTGGTCAGTACGCCGCTCGTGCCCGGGCGCGGGTTCGACCTCGACCTCGACGCGCTGCGCGCCCGGATCAACGAGCGCACGCGCGCCATCGTGCTCAACTCGCCGCACAACCCGACCGGCGGCATGCTGTCGGATGGTTCGCTGCAGGCCGTGCGCGAACTGGTGCTGAAGCACGACCTCACGGTCATCGCCGACGACATCTACGCCGACATGATCTACGAAGGCCGATTCACCGCATTCGCCTCGCTGCCCGGCATGTTCGAGCGCACGGTGACCGTGGACGGCTTCTCCAAGACGTACGCCATGACCGGCTGGCGGCTCGGGTTCGGGATCATGTGCGAGCCGCTCGCGAAGCACATGGCGACGCTGATGAACAACTCCAACTCGTGCACCGCGACCTTCGTGCAGAAGGCGGGCGACGCTGCGCTCAAGGGCCCGCAGGACGACGTGCACGCGATGATGGGGGAGTTCCGCGCCCGCCGCACGCTGGTGGTCGAAGGTCTCAACGCCATCCCCGGCGTCACGTGCTTCAACCCGCCGGGCGCCTTCTACGCGTTCCCGAAGGTGGTCGCGCCGGGGCTCGACTCGGGCCAGGTCGCCGACCGGCTGCTCGACGAGGCCGGCGTGGTGACGCTTCCGGGCACCGGATTCGGCGCCGAGGGCGAGGGCTACCTGAGGTTGTCGTACGCCAACTCGCAGGCCAACCTGCGCGAAGGGCTCGCGCGCATCGCGGGCTTCCTGGCCAGACTGCGCCCCTGAGCCGTCGCCGCAGTGGACGCCGCCGTCGCCGATCGCGACGGCGGCGTTCACGCTTCAGGTCGCAACGCCCGGTCGGCGGCCGCGTGTACGGCGGCACGTCGCGTGCAGTGAAGCCCGCGCGGCTCCCGCGCCCCCGGCCCAGCGCCCCCGCGTGGAGTTGCCATGTTCACGTGGCGTCCCGTCCTGCTTGCCGCCCTCGGCCTCACGCTGTACCTCACCGCTTCGGCGGCCCCCCGCTGCGTCATGCCGGCTGCGACAGCCGTCGGCGTGCGTCTCAACGAAATCCTCGCCGGCCCGGCACGCGATTGGGACGGCAGCGGCGCCTTCTCCACGCGCGACGACGAGTGGATCGAAATCGCCAACGCCGGCACCACGACGGCGGACCTTGCAGGCTTCTTCGTCACCGACGGCGACTCGCTCCCGCGCTACGCGTTCGCCGGCACGCTCGCCGCCGGCGCCGTGCTGCTCGTCACCGGCAAGATGAGCTACGACTGGGAGAAGGCCAACGCCCAGCCGGCCTACGGGCTCTCGCTCGGAAACTCCGGCGACTCGGTGATCCTCTGGCGCGTCACGGGCGTGGATACGGTGGTGGTGGACAGCTACACGTACAAGAGCCACGAGGCGGCGGCGGACCGCTCGGTCGGCAGGGCCCAGAACACCGGCGTGTGGCAGCTCTTCGACGGGCTCAACCCCTACACCGGCACGCTGACGCCCGCGGGCAACTCGTGTGCGCCGACGCCGGGAGCGGTCAACCTCTGCGCTTCGGCGCCCGCGCGTGCCTCGACGTGGGGCGCGCTCAAGGCCTCGTATCGCTGACGCGCACGCCACGCCCGGACCGAGTCGCCGTGAGGCTGCCCGCGGCGCCTCGGCCGGGCGTGGTGCGAGTGCGTGGCGCGGAGGGCGTGCGCGCGGCGCGCCCTGCGTGTCGGGCGACATTCCGGGGACGACGCGGCGGGGCGGCCTCACGGGGCGGCTGGCGCCGGCTTCTCCCCGAAGCCGGCTTTGGCGCGCGCCCCGCGAGAGCGTGCCAGGTCGGATGTCGCGACGGTTCAGCAGGCTCGCGCCGCATTGCGCGTGGTCGGAACGTGCGCGGCTTGGCCCGGGGCCGCCGAACCACTAATGTGCCCCGGTCATGCTCACCCCCAGCGCCTTCCTCCTGCCCAGCGTGCCGACCATGCTCATCGACGAGCAGCGCGGCGACATCACCGAGATGATCGAGGCGCTCCAGGCCGCAGGTCGTCGCACGGCCGTGGACGCGCCCGAGGCGATCGTGGTGGTCTCCCCGCGCTGGGTCAGCACCGCCGCGTTCCTCGCGGACGACTCGCGCCGGCATCGCTCGGTGGTGGATCTGCCCGAGTTCGGCGTCGAGCCGCGCCACGACTGCCCGGGGGCCCAGACGCTCGCCCGGGCCATTGTCGAGCAGGCCGTGAAGCTGGGCGTGCGCGCGGCGACCACGAAGCATGGCATGGATTCGGGGCCGGGCATTCCGATGCATTTCATCGATCGCACCCGACAACTGCCCGTGGTTCCGCTCTCGATCAGCGACGGCACACGCGAGGAGCACCGCGCGTGGGGCGAGGCGATCCGCCTCGCGCTCAACGCGTGGCCGGGCCGCGTGACGTTCGCGGTGGCGGGCGCCCTGTCGTGGAACCTGCACGCGTTCAACCTGCGCCGCGAGGTCCCGGAGTGCGATGCGCTGGACGAACGCGTGCTCGCCGCGATGCGCGACGCGCAGTGGCCGGAGATCGAGGCCGCGGTGCAGCGGTTGGGCGCGAAGGCCCTGCCCGAGGCGGACCTGCGTCACCTCGACGTGCTGCGCGGGTTCCTGCTCGTCGCCGCCGCGTCGGGACACGTGCTCGAGCGCGAGCAGTTGCCGGGCATCGGCACGGCGCTCGTCGAGTTCCCCATCGCGCGCGACGCCGGGGGCGCCGGCCGCTGACGCCGGTGAAGACGGCCCCGTGCGCGTCCTGCTCGTCAATGCATTTCACTGGCTCAAGGGCGGCGTCGAACGCACGTACCTCGACGACTCGCGCTGGCTGACCGCCGCGGGTCACGAGGTCGCCCATTTCGCGACCCTTGATGCCCGCAACCTGCCGAGCCCCACCGCGGAGTTCTTCGCGCCCGCCGCCGACTTCGGAGCCGGGGGTTCTGCCCTCGCCCAGTTGCCGCAGTTGCCGCGCGCGCTGTGGTCGTTCCCCGCGGCGCGGGCGATGGAGCGGTTGCTGCTTTCGTTCCACCCCGACGTGGCGCACGTGCACGCCCCGAGCCGCTACCTCACGCCCAGCGTGCTGCGGCCGCTCGAGCGCGCGGGGGTGCCGATCGTCCATGCCCTGCACGACTTCAAGCCGTGGTGCACGAACAGGCTGCTCTACGCACACGGCGCGCCGTGCGACCTGTGCCGCGGCGGCGCGCACTGGCACGGGGCGGCGACCGCCTGCGTGCAGGACTCGCGCGCCAAGAGCGTGGTGGGCAGCGTCGAGGCCTACCTGCACGACGCCGCCGGCGCCTACCGCGCGGTGCGACGCTGGCTGGCACCCTCGGCGTTCGCGGGGGAGGTCG
>CAIXRL010000620.1 GCA_903921835.1 Candidatus Eiseniibacteriota bacterium
GCCCGACGTGATGCTGCTCGCCGACGCGAGCAGCGACCGGCTCTTCACGCTGACCACGGGTGGCGACCTCGGGCACTACCTCGGCGACTCGCGCTGGAGCAGGCCCGTAGGCCTGGCGCTCGCCGCCGACGGCAGCCTGGCCGTGACGGACCCGAACGGTCTCTTCCAGGCCGACGCGCACCGCATGACCACGCTCGCGCTCGGCCCCTCGGGCGCCACGTCGAGCGGGGCCATCGCTGCCGGCGGGGGTGCGTTCCTCGACCGGCTCTACCTGTGCGACCCGGCGAACGATCGCCTGGTGCGGACCGCGGGCGGCGGCACGATCGGGACCTTCGCCACCGGCGTGAAGGGTGGCAAGGGCCTGGCCTTCGGTCCCGGTGGCGCGTGGGGCACGGACCTCTTCGTCGCCGACTGCAACCTCACCTCGCTCGGCACCAGCGCCGACGGGCCCGGGCGCATCGCGCGCGTGAGCGCGGCCGGCGTGGTCAGCACGGTGGTGCAGAACCCGCTGCTGCTGGGCGCGTGCGCCATCGCGATCGATCCCAGCGGGCGCTTCGGCGGCGACCTGTTCGCGGCGGACATCCTGAACGAGCGCATCCTGCGCGTGACCTCCGCGGGGGCGGTGAGCGTCTTCGCCACCGGTTTCGCGAACCTGGCGGGCTCCGGCTGCCTGGCGTTCGGCAGCGACGGCGCGCTCTACGTCGCCGATCCCGGTTCGGGTGAGTCGTTCTCGAAGCCCGGCGTGACCGTCGGGTCGCCACAGGTCATCCGCATCGCACCCGCCGCGCTGATGGTGGACGTCCCGTCGGGAGCGGATGCTTCCGGGCTGGCATTCGCGCCGCCCGCGCCCAACCCGGCGCGCGGGAACGTGACGCTGCGCTTCACGCTGCCGGTGGCGGGCCATGCGCGTCTCGCCGTCTTCGACGTCACCGGCCGGCGCGTGGCCACGCTGCTCGACGGCGGGCTCGCGGCGGGCGCGCACGAGTCGGTCTGGCGGGGGACGGACGGGAACGGCCACCCGGCCGGTGCAGGACTGTATTTCGCGAGACTGGATGTGGGAGGGCGCGCGCTGACGCGCCGCGTGGTGGTCGTCCGGTGACTTCGCGGTGCGCCGCGGGTCATGGCTGGCGCCCGTGAGCGCGGCCCCAGCGGACCACCGCACGCAACGAAGGCCACCCGACTTGGGTGGCCTCCGCTGTTCGGATCGTGCCAGGGACGCCGAGCGCGCTAGCGGATGACCGCGAGCCTCGAGACGAACGTGCGGCCCTCGGTCGCCAGCCTCACGAAGTAGAGCCCGGCGGGCAGCGCGCGTCCGCTCTCGTCACATCCGTTCCACGCGATGGTCCGCTCGCCCGCGGGCTGTGTGCCGCTGAGCAGCGAACGCACGCGGCGCCCCTGCTGGTCGTAGAGCGCGAGCTCGACGCGCGCCGCGCGCGGCAGGCCGAAGCGCAGCGTGGTTGCACCGTGCGCAGGATTGGGCGCGGGCGGCGCCAGGAACACCACGCGCGGCAGTGCCGGTCCCACGACGTCCACCGTGCCCGAGGGCAGCAGCGTGCTGAAGCCGCTGACGTTGCCGTGGATGTCGACAGCGCAGAGCTTGTAGTAGTACGTCGCGCCCGCCGCATCCACGTAGCCGGTGTCGGGCTGGGCCGCGACCAGGTTCGCGGGCCCCGGTACGAAGCCGGCGCTGCTGCCGCGATAGAGCCGGTACTCGGCGAGGTCGGCGGCGGTGTTCACCGCCCAGTGCAGCGTGGCGGTGCCAGCGGCGTAC
>CAIXRL010000621.1 GCA_903921835.1 Candidatus Eiseniibacteriota bacterium
GCCGTCACGCCATGCTGCAGCAGATCCTCGGCGCCGCCTGATCGCTGCACGTCCATGCGGGCGTGCAGCGAATGGGCGTGAGGGCCTCGCCGGCGAGGGCTGGTCGCCGCCCGTCAATACGGGCGTGGACGAACGGTTACAACGATCCCGTCGCTCCCGTAGGAGGCGGGGTCCGGGAAAGCAACATCAAGTGTCGCGCGCGGACCCCAAACCCGTCCGCCGTGCAGATGTTGCACACGGTCCTCCGCTCAGCGTTCGCGCTTCGCGGTCGCCTCGATGAGCACCTGCAGCAGGCGCGGGTGCTCACACGAGCGCGCGATCGCGGCCTCGACCGCCCGCATGATGCGCGCCGCCTCGGCGCGGGCGCGCTTCTCGCCCACCGCCGCGGGGAACGTGGCCTTGCCGCGCGCGACGTCGGTCCCGACGCGCTTGCCCAGCGTCTCGAGAGACGAGCCCGCGTTGAGCAGGTCGTCGTGAATCTGGAACGCGAATCCCATCATGACGCCGGCGTCGTTCAACCGGTCGGCCGTGCGCGCATCGGCATCACCGGCCAGCGCCCCGATCGCGATCGCCGCGCCCATGAGCGCGCCGGTCTTGCGCACATGGATGTTGCGCACCCCCGTGGCGCCCACCTTGCGGCCCTCGGCGGCGATGTCGAGCGCCTGGCCGCCGACCAGTTGCTCCGCCCCGGTGGCGTGCCCCAGCCGGCGCACCGCGTCCACGATGCGCGCATCCGGAACGCCCTCCTCGCGCAACCGGGTCAGCTCCTCGAACGCGAACGCCAGCAGCGCGTCGCCCGCCAGCACGCCGAGCGCCTCGCCGAACTTCTTGTGCGTGGTCAGCCGGCCACGGCGGTAGTCGTCGTCGTCCATGGCCGGCAGGTCGTCGTGCACCAGCGAAAACGCGTGCACGCATTCGACCGCGGCCGCGGCCGGCAGCGCACGACGCCATTCGCCGCCGACGGCCTCGCACGCCGTCAGCACGAGCAGCGGGCGCAGGCGTTTGCCCGGCGACAGCGCCGCGTAGCGCAGCGCCTGCCCCAGCCTGCCGGGACCGCACGCACGCACGCGTACGGCGCGCGCGAGGTAGCGCTCGAAGGCCTCCAGCCGGTCCTGCAGGTCACGACTGCCTGCGGAGAGCACGGCGCGACGCGAACGCACGGGGGGCGTGACCATCAGAACGGCAGCTCGCCGCTGGTGTCGTCGGCTTCGAGTTCCACCGGCGTCGTGTGCGGCGCGTCGTCGCCGTCGTTCTCGACGAGACGCTCGATGCGCTTCTCGGCCTCGTCCAGCTTCGCGGTCAGCCCGCGCGAGAGCCTGACCCCCTCCTCGTAGCGGGCGATCGAGTCCTCCAGCGTCAGCTCCCCGCCCTCCAGCTCCTCGACGATGGTCTCGAGGCGCTTCATCGCGGATTCAAAATCGATCGCAGTGCCCTCAGCGGGCGTCTTCTTCGCGGCCATGGCGTCCTCCCTTGCGAACACTCTCTACCACGGCGTCGGCTTCGCCGCGTGCGAATTCGATGGTGAGCCGCTCTCCCGCGCCCAGCGCGGCGGCCCCGCGCACCAGCGCCCCGTCCGGGCCGCGCACCAGCGCGAAGCCGCGCTCGAGCACGGCGCGCGGGGATAGCGCCCGCAGCTGGTCCTCGAGTGCGGCGAGGCGACGGCGTTCGGTGAGCACGCCGGCGACCGCGGCCGGGGTCAGGCGCCGGCTGAGTGCGACAACGGTCTCGCGGCGGCGGGCGGGCAGGCGTGGGAACTCGCGCAGGCCGTAGGCCCGCGCCAGCGCGTCGAGCCGCCCGCGGGCGCC
>CAIXRL010000622.1 GCA_903921835.1 Candidatus Eiseniibacteriota bacterium
GGCTCTCGCGGCCCGGCGTGCGGCTGGTGACGTTCGCGCCCATCCTGAAGCACGGCGTGTTCCCGCTCGCCGAGGTGCTGGAGCTGCTGCTGCAGCTGGGCGCGCGCGGCATGAACCGGCCCGCGGAGATCGAGTTCGCGGCGCGGCTCTCGAACCGCGAGGACGTGCCGCACGAGTTCGCGTTCCTGCAGATGCGCCCGCTCTCGCTCACTCCCGACGGCGAGACGCCGGACGTGGACGAGCCCGAGACGTCGAAGCTGCTGTGCGGGAGTCCGCGCGTGCTCGGCAACGGCACGGTGGGCGGGCTGCGCGACGTGGTTGTCGTGGACTTCCACCGCTTCGACCGCTCGCGCAGCGTCGAAGCCGCGGCGCTGGTCGCGCGGCACAACGCGCGGCTCGTCGCCGAGGGGCGGCCCTACCTGCTGGTCGGCGTGGGCCGCTGGGGCTCGACCGATCCCTGGCTCGGGATTCCGGTGACCTGGGACCAGATCAGCGGGGCGCGTGTGATCGTCGAGTCGGGTTTTCGCGACATGCGCGTGACGCCGTCGCAGGGCAGCCACTTCTTCCAGAACCTGACGTCGTTTCAGATCGGATACTTCACCGTGAACGCGGGCGAGGGATTCGTGGACTGGGACTGGCTCGCGGCCCGCGACCTCTCGCAGCACGGCCTGGTGCAGCACCTGCGCTTCGACGAGCCGCTGACCGTGCTCATGGACGGCCGTCGCGGTCGCGGCGTCATCTATAAGCCGGGGCAGTACCTGCCGCCGCAGCCCTAAATGACTTTCAGTGATTCGGCATCAGCCCGGCAGAATCGGCCGGCGATGGTGCCGACAGCATCTGATCGAATGCGGCGCAGGGCGCGGCCTCGGCACTGATCGATCGTCGCGACGCGCAGCAGCAACGACTTGCCGCCAATTCCGAATCGCTGAAAGTCATTTAGCCCGGACTGACTTGAAAGTGCGCCACAAGTCCATGGGAACTCGTGGGGAGACACTTTCATCGCTCGTGGCGGCCGAAAGGCCATGACGACTATTCATGAGCCCGCGGCCTGCGAGCGCGATCTGCGCGCCATCCGGACCCACCTTCGGTGGGTACTGCGAAGCTCGACCGGCCGCTGTCCTCATCGTGTCCACGACACGGCTGCGGCGCGATCGAGTGGTATCCTTGCGGTGTTCGGGTTCCTCATTTCGCGCCTGATTCCCCGGAGGTTCGCATGCCCGCGCTTCGCACCCGCCGGTGCCCCGGCCTGCTCGTGTTCGCATGGCTCTGCCTCGCCGCCGTGCCCGCGTCGGCCTCGGTGACGTTCTTCGGCAGCCTCGGGGGCGGCGCCACCGGCCGGGTCGTCACCGCGTGGGATGACGGCGTCGTGGCCGATTCCCTGGTGAGCACGTACGGGATGACGCCGGGCCTGCTCTGCGCCGGGGTGACGCTCCAGAGCGAGGTGAGCAAACTGCTGCCTCCGAGCTACAGTTACATGGAGGCGCATTCCCACCTGACGCTGGCGGCGTCAGGCCCGGCGGACTCCACCGCTCCCGTGGCGCAGGGCTCGCTGTGGGTCAATGAGCAGGGCGTCAACGATTCGCCGGCGCTGCGCGTGCAGTCGACGCTCGACCTGGCGCTGTGCTACCAGTCGGACCAGCCGACGCTCTACTGGGCGGTCGTGTTCGTGTACGACTGGGCTCCCAACCCTCCGATAGGCCCTCCGGGCGACTTGTACCTGACGCATCCGCCCGCGGATTCCAATGCGTGGGTGACGTGGGGCAACGTCGCGAACACGGGTGAGCTGCCCCGCATTGGAGAGGTGCTCGAAGCGATCAGGAGCCAGGGGCAGTTCAGTCAGTGGTACTACGA
>CAIXRL010000623.1 GCA_903921835.1 Candidatus Eiseniibacteriota bacterium
CGCCTCAGTCCGCGCCCGGCGCGGCCCCTGCCGGTTCCGGCCGCACCCCGAGGAACAGGACCTCTTCCTCCAGCTCGACACCGAAACGCGCCCGCACCCTGCGCTTCATCTCCCCGGCGAGCGCCAGCATGTCGCGCGCGGTGGCGTGGCCGGCGTTGACCAGGATGTTGGCGTGCTTCGCGAATACGGCCGCGTCGCCCACGCGCAGCGCGCGGCAATCGCACGCGTCGAGCAGGGCGCCCGCGGGAATCCGGTGCGTGCCGGGCGAGTGCGGCAGCCCCGGCACCTGGAATCCCAGCGGCAGGTTCTTGAAGTACGAGCCCGCGGTGGGCTCCGTGCGCCACTGCGGGTGCTTCACGCGGCGGATCTCGAGCCTCTCGTCGATCTCGCGCTGGATCGCGGCGGGCTCGCCCGCCTCGAGTCGCAAGGTGGCCGAGAGCAGCACCCGGGGCTCGCGCTTGAGCCGCGAATCCCGGTAGGCAAACGCGAACCACGACGCCGGCAGGGTCTCGACCCTGGCGCCGTCGAGCGTGGCGACGGCGCACTCCAGCACGCGCGCGCCGAGATCCTGACCGTAGCAGCCCGCGTTTCCGCAGATCGCGCCCCCGACGGAACCGGGGATGCCAGCGGCGTACGCGAGCCCGGCCAGCCCGCGTGCGCGGCAGCGCAGGATGAACTCGAGGTACTCCGCGCCGCAGCCCACGTGCGCCACCGTGCCCTCGAACTCGACCGCGCCACAGTCGTTGCGCACCACCAGCCCGCGCAGGCCGTCGTCGGAAACCAGCAGGTTGCTGCCGCCGCCGATCAGGTGCACCGGCAGCGCGCACTCGTGCGCGGCGCGCAGCGCGGCTACGAGCAGCTCCGGCGTCTTCGGCGCGACGAAGAAGTCCGCCGGCCCGCCGATCTGGAACGTCGTGTGGTGGCGCAGCGGTTCGTCGGCGAGCAACGCGTCGCCAAGGAGCCTGCGCAGGTGCGCGTGAACGTCGCGGCCGGGCGTGGACATGAGGGACGAAGGTGGCGCGCTCGGGCGGCGCGGTCAAATCGGGCGCCGCAAAGGCCGTGGAACGCGCCGCGCCGGCGTGACGGGCGAATCGCTCGCACCACCGCGGGACCGCGGCTATCATGACGCCTCGGGCGACAGGGCCCGCTCGGAGGGCAACACCATGACGCTCGAGATCCGCTACTGCGGACAGTGAAACTATCTGCCCCGGGCCTCCAGTCTGGCGGCCGCGATCCGGAAGTCCCGCAACCTCGAAGCCACGCTCGTCTGCGGCAGCGGCGGTGAGTTCGAGGTCACGCTCGACGGCGCACTGGTCTTCTCCAAGCGCGCCGAGGGCCGCTTCCCCGACCCCGGGGAGATCCTCGCGCTGATCCCGCGGTGACCGCACGTGTTGCGTGAAGGCCGGCACCGACCAGCCGCGAGGACCTACTGGATCATCACGAAGCGGCCGGAGAACTCACGTGCACCTGCCCGGACCCGATACAGGTAGACTCCGGCGGGCATGGAATCACCCGCATCGTTCCTCCCGTCCCAGCGGGCCTCGACCCCGCCTGCGGCGAATCGTCCGCCGGCGATCTGGCGCACCCGGCGACCCGCGACATCGAGACCTCGACCGTGCCGGCCTCCGGGATGGCAAGCCTGATGCGGGCGCCGCCTGTACCGGGATTGGGCGCGACGGTGGCGCCCGCCTCCGGCGGGGCGGCCGCGGCAACAGAACTCACAGCCCAACTGCTGGGCGACCACGTGTGATGGAAGTACCCCTGCCCCGTCTGGTGGCTCCAGGGGCCAGTGCAGTAGTCACAGTCGAAGTCGAACCACGTGTAGTTGTTCGCAGTCACCGCCCGAGGGTTACCGCTCCGGCAGTCGGAGGAGTAGAACGTGGAGCCCGGTGCGGCCCGGAGGCCGGTCTCACGACCATAGGAATCGGGCACGCGCAGGTCGGCACGGTACTCGTAGGCACCGTCGGATGCAGCCATGAGATTGAGCGCGGTCTCGAGCACGGGATAGCGGGCGAGGAAGTCGTTCCAGCGGAGCGAGTGCCCCAGGTACGCCTGATAGTCGGCGGCGTATCTCGTGCTCGCCGCGTAGGAGCCGCTCTGGACCGCGAAGGCGATGGTGACGTGAAGGCTCCCCCCGCTCTCCAGAAATGGGAACGGCCCGACCGAGCACCATTGCGCGTAGTCGCCGGTCACTCCCCCCGGCGCTGCGTTCACGAAGCCGTCGCCGTCCACGTTCTCCGTACTGCTCATGAACTGGTACCGCTGTGCGTCCGTGGTCGGCGCGCCGCCTTGCCCCCACGGCGTGCCCGCCGTGAACGAGCGGAATGCCCGGAAGCCGACCCGTGAAGGCGCGGACAATCCAAGCGGGTCGGTGGTGTGATCCACCAGCAGGAACGTCCCGATTCCCGGGGTGAGGCCCCCGTCACCATCGCCGTCCGCGGTCGAGAAACCGTTCACGCGGCGCTGGACCGTGGTGCAGAGCGGAGCGCCCGAGGGCACGCCCGGCACGTCACCGTGGTCGGCCTGACGCCGCGGATCCGATGTCGCGAGGGCGATGGGAAAGGAACCGTGCGGATAGCCAGGCAGATCTCGATCGTCCGCCCAGTAGCCGGCTTTGCTGATCGGCCCGGCGTCCATATCGACCGAGAATCCCAGGTATAGACTGTCGAGCGTGTGCCCGGAGCGATTGATGATCTCGTAGTCCACCACGTTGAAATCCGAGAACCCCTGGAGCGAATAGGTCCACGCCTTCTGCCGGCATTCGAGTCCGATGGGGACGTGGGGCTCGCTGGCTGGGGCGTTGATGGCCTCGGGGGTGTCATCACGCATGACCAGCGTGAACTCCTGGTCGCCCGCGGCACCGTGGTCCTCGTCGATCAGGCCATCGCCATCGTTGTCCCTGCCATCCAGGAAGTCCTCGTCCACCCTGGGCTCCCCCGTGACCGGGTCATGGTCCCCATCGTCGTTGACGAAACGCTGGCCGTTCGCGGCGCCATCATAGGTCCGGTAGATGCGATCCACGGAATCCAGGGTCGCCGGCCGCCATTCGGTCATCTGGCTCACGCGGCGAACTGCCGCGGGATCGGTCGCAAATGGATTCACGGCGGCGACCGCGAGGCCAATGTAGTTCAGGTACTCGACCCCGGAGGCGCCCGGCCACTGTCCGGACGGATCGCTCGACAGGTTCCCGAACGGGTTACCGATCACGCCGTAGTTCGTGACCTTCATCATCACGCGCCCGGCACTGAGGACCGCCCCAGGTCCATAGATGTCGGGGATCGCCGCGGGCTCGGTGCCGGGTTTCGTCCAGGCAGTGCCCCCGGCGACTCCGGCGACGGATTTTCCGGAAGAGGGCGGGACGGAAGTTTGCCCGTTGCTCATCGCCGGACGAATGAGCGAGAAGACAAGCAGGGGCAGCAGCAGGACCCCGCAGACGACAGGACGGAACGTGAACATGCTTGAGACCCTCCCAAGGAGAGGCCGAGCCGGCCAAAGACCACGGCCGCCACCAGCTTTGGACCTGAAGGATACCAAAGCCTGGGCGGTCCGTCCGGAGGCCGAACAGCGGGCAGCGGCTGGTGCTCATGGACCGCCTGGTGCTCCTCCGGTGATAGAGCGCCGGACCCCGCGAGCTACGCCGACGGCCCCGGGCCCGCCTTCTCGAGCCGCAGCGCGAGCACGCGCTCCGCCGTGCGCTCGAACACGATCGCGTCCCCCGACTTCAGGCCGCGCTCGCGGCACCAGCGCATCCTGCCGGGCCGTTTCGGGGATCGCGGCCGGAACACCCTCGCGCCGTACTGGATGTCGCTCTCGAACGTCCGGGCCAGGTCGGTCTCGATCGTGACCGGGCGCACCTCGCAAGGCCGCGGCGCGGCGGCGGGACCGCGCGGCCCCACGGCGTCGGGTCGGGCGGGAACAGTTCGAGGATGTCCCCCAGCGGCACGTTGCGCTGAGTGAACGTCCACACGTCCCCGGGACTACGCGCCGGGGATGCGCGCCTGCGCGCTCATCGCTGCGGAGGCGCGGCGTCGCCGGGCACGCCCAGCGTCTCGCGGAAGAACTCCGCGGTGCGCTCGTACTCCTGGCGCACCTGCGGCGCCTCGATGAAGCCGTGCGCCTGCCCCGGGAACGGCAGCAGCTGCCACGTGCGGTTGGCGCGGTTGAGCGCGTCGGCCAGCTTGAGCGTGTGGAAGAAGTAG
Organism: Candidatus Eiseniibacteriota bacterium; assembly: GCA_903921835.1. GTDB lineage: Bacteria > Eisenbacteria > RBG-16-71-46 > RBG-16-71-46 > RBG-16-71-46 > CAIXRL01. The sequence continues at coordinate 4,200 of CAIXRL010000623.1, forward strand.
ACGTTGTCGTCCGCGGTGCCGTGCATCACCAGCAGCGGGCGCGACAGCTTCGCCGCGTCGGTGAGCGCGGAGCTGCGCGCGTACGCGAGCGAGTCGTCCTGCGGCAGCCCGAGGTAGCGTTCGGTGTACGCGGTGTCGTAGTCGCGCCAGTCCACGACCGGCGCGCCCGCCAGCGCGGCGCGGTAGGTCCCGGGCGCGCGCTCGACCGCGAGCACGGCGAAGTAGCCGCCGAACGACCAGCCGGTGACGCCGATGCGCTCGCCGTCCATGTCGAGATGCGCCGCGCACAGCGCGCGCAGCGCCTGCACGTGGTCGGCCAACGCGGGGCCGATCAGGTCGCCGCGGATCGCGCGCTCCCACGACCGCCCGCGCAACGGCGTGCCGCGGCCGTCGATGCCCACCACGATGAAGCCCTGGTCGGCCAGCCACTGCGGCATCGTGAAGGCCGCCGCCATGCGCGTGACCTGCAGGTAGTGCGGGCCGCCGTACGCCCAGTCGATCACGGGGTAGCGCCGGCCGCGGTCGAACGCGCGCGGCCGCACGATGGAGACGCGCAGCGAGTCCGGGCCGACCACGGCGTACTCCACGTTGGGCGCCGCGGGCGGCGGCTCGCCCACCGAGCGCACCTCGCCGCGCACGCGGCCCGCGCCGTCCTCGACGAACCAGCGGGGCGGCCCCTGCGCCGCGCGCAACGCGCGCACGTGCAGCCCGCCCTCGC
>CAIXRL010000624.1 GCA_903921835.1 Candidatus Eiseniibacteriota bacterium
GGCAACCTGCACAAGTGGGCGCTGGCGCCGCGCAGCTGCGGCGTGCTGTGGGCGCCGGCCGCGCGCCAGCCGGGCCTGCACCCGCCGGTGATCTCGTGGGGGCTCGACCAGGGCTTCACCGTCGAGTTCGACTGGGTCGGCACGCGCGATCCCTCGCCGTGGCTGGCCGCGCCCGAGGGCCTGCGCATGCTGGACGAACTGGGCGCCGACGCCGTGCGTGCGCACAACCACGCGCTCGCGTGGCAGGGCGCGCACGCGGTCGCGAAGGCCGTCGGCACCCGCTTCGAGGTGGCAGAGTCCATGGTGGGCTGCATGGCCACGCTGCCGCTGCCGCCCTCGTTCGGCTCCACGAAGGAGGACGGGACGCGGCTGCGCGACACGCTGCTGTTCGGGCACCGCATCGAGGTGCCGGTGATCCAGCTGCACGAGCGGCTGTTCCTGCGGATCTCGGCGCAGGCCTATAACGATGAGGCGGACATCGCGAAGCTCGCCGACGCGCTCACGCGCTGCGGCTGAACTCGCCGGGCCAGGCCGCGACCTTCACGCGACCGCGGGCCGCCGGCGCACCAGCCGTGCGGGCGGCGCCTTGCCGGCGGGCGGGTCGGCCTTCACCTCGAAGTCCACGAGCTCGCCCTCGGCCAGCTCCGCGAACGACGTGCCGTCCGAGATGTCGTTGTCGTGGAAGAAGTACTCCGGCCCGTCCCACTCGCCGCAGCCCTCCACGCGGATGAAGCCGTAGCTCTTGTCCATGCGCTTGTGGCTCACCGCGCCGCCCAGCGCGGTGCCGGCGGGCGCCCAGCGCACCGGCCTGGACTCGTCGCCCTCGCCGCCTTCCAGCCTGTGCCGCGCGAACATTCCCCGGCAGCTCTCGCAGTAGAACTTCTCGCCGCGCTTCGGGTAGTACGTCGTGGTCACGCTGCGCTCGCCGGTGTGGTGCGGCGACTGGCACTCCAGCAGGTGCGGCTCGAAGCGGCGCGCCAGGCGCGGCAGCAGTTCCTCCAGCCACAGGATGTCGAAGTCGCGCACGCGCGCCGGATCGCTCGGGTCCGACAGTTCGCCCGCGCACGCGCCCTGCACGCTGGCGATGGCGACGCGCTTGCCCAGGCGGCGCACGCTCTGCAGCACGGGCTTGAAGTCCTGGTCGCCGAGCACGGCGATGGCGACGTCGTAGGCGTTCGGCATGGAGGCGTTGAAGAGCATGGAGGTCGCGAGCGCGATGTCCACGCACTTCTCCTTCGGCTCGAACGGGTCGTTGGGCTCGCGGTCGGTCTTGCGCAGGCGCTTGCCGCGGAAGTTGATCGGGAACGCCTCGATCTCGTAGTGGTGCTGCTGGCGCAGCTGCGAGAAGAAGTTGAGCCGGCGCTGCACGGGTTCCGCGTCGCGCGGATCCACGTTGTCGGCGTAGCTGCCGAACAGGTGCGTGCGCACGACCGTGTACTCGTCGTGGCCCATCGCACGGGCGACCTCGTCCGCGAGCACGCGCGGCAGCTTGCCGAAGTCGAGCGCGAAGCCCGGCTCGCCCGAGGCGTCCACGAGCCGCGGGGTGTTCGAGTACAGCCAGGTGCCGTCGATGAAGAGCTGGAACTTGATCATGGCGGGCAATCTCCTGAAGGAAGCGAACTCGATCTGGCAAGAACAAGGACTGCGTGCTTCTCCCGGCCGCGCTTCCGCGACGGATCGGGCAAACGGAGGCGTGCGGTCACGCGCCCACGGCCCGCGCGTGCCGCTCGACGCGGCGGCTCGCGGTCCACACCAGCGCCACCGAGACGATGAGCGGGACTGCGAGAGCCAGCGCGACCCGCGCGGGAGGAGCCTGGCCACCCGTGCCGGGCTCGAACACGCGCTGCATGAACACGACATGCCGCAGCCCGAAGACCGCGAGCGAGGTCAGCACGAGCGCGTTGACCACTGCGTGGCAGGCGATGGTGGGACGGATGGAATCCGCCCGCCACGCCAGGTAGCCCAGGAAGAACGCGCTGGGGAGCACCAGCACGTCGTACGCGAGGTCGCCGTGGAGCAGCGCGAACGTCACGCTCGCCACGGAGATCGACGCGGCGGGACGCCAGCGGGCCATCAGGGCGCGCTGCATCCACCCGCGACAGAGCAGCTCCTCCGAAAGACCCGCCAGCAGGCCCGCGCTCAGCACGAACGCCACCTTGGTCGCGGGCGACGCCATCAGCAGGGCCTCGCCAAACTGCTGTCGCGAGCGGCCGATCGGCGGAAGCAGGCCCGCGTGCTGGAGCGCCATCGCCAGAAGCCAGCCGATGCACAGCGTCCCGAGGCTCGCCAGCACGAGCAACGGCACCTCGCTCGCCGGGATCCGCCCCGGCATCAGGCCCAGCCGCTCGCGCCACGGCCGGCCGGATGCGCGCGCCGCCAGCAACACCACGCCGATCGTGCAGGCCGTCGAGAGCGCGATGAAGAGCGTGAGGACCGCCGGAATGCCGAGCGCGAACCTGAGCGTGTACAGGTTGAGGCCCATGTCGTAGTAGCCCGGGATCAACCGCCGCAGCACGGTCGCGAGCAGGACCAGCGCGAGAACGCTGCCGATCGCGGAGCCGAGGAGGTAGAGCAGGAGCGCAGCCGGAGCGACAAGCCAGGGCGCCCACCACGCGCCCGGGGACGTTGCGGCGCCCGCGGGCGGAACGTCTTCGCGGGCGACATGCGGCGTCGTGGCTTCGAGCGACGCATCGGTTCCCGAGACCTGTGCTTCCACTGGAGTGCGACCTCCCGTTTGGTTCCTCGGATCACCGCGTTCATTCCGCCGCGCGCCGTTCCTCGGCCAGCACCACGCGCCATCCCGCGAACGCGAACGCCACCAGCGCCGCGCCCGTGAACCAGCCGCCGGCCGCGAAACCGAGCGGGACATAGGCGCCCAGCACGAGCCCGGCGCCGAGCAGCACCGCGGCCAGCGCTGCCCACTGCCACATGCCGTACAGGAACACGAACGGCAGGTAGTGCGCGCCGACCACGATCATCGTGGCGGGATAGAACCACTCCGGTGCGCGGCGAGCGAGCGCCAGCACGACCGGCAGCGCGAGCGGCACCGTGAACGCGACCTGCATGGCGAGCGCGTTGAGCGGGTTGCCCTTGGGCGTGGTCGCGGGCCGTCCCGCGAGCCGCAGCGCCAGCATGGTGAGCGGGAAGATGAAGCAGCCGCCCAGGGCGAGCACCACGACGGCGAGCGTATGGCTTCCCCACGTGGCCGCCGCGGCCGACGCGAGCCACAGCCCACCCGAGACCAGCTGGCCCGGAAGCCCGCCGCGGTACGTCTGGCGCATCTGGCGCTGCGCTTCAGCAACGAGCACGGACCGCTCCTTCACCGGGCCGCGCCGGCCGCGTGCGCGGCCCGCACGGCCACCTGCCTATTGGAACCTGATCCCCAGCTCCTTCAGCTGCTCGTCCTCGAGCGTGCTCGGCGAGCCGTCCATCAGGTTCGTCGCGCTCGCCGTGCGGGGGAACGCGATCACGTCGCGGATGGAGTCGCGACCCGCCATCAGCATGATGATGCGGTCCAGCCCCATGCCGATGCCCGCGTGCGGCGGCGAGGCGAACCGGTACGCGTCGAGCAGGAAGCCGAACTTCTCGTACGCCTGCTCGTGCGTGAGCCCGATCACCTTCATCACCCGCTCCTGGATGTCGGGGCGGTGGATGCGCACGGAGCCCGAACCGAGCTCGTTGCCGTTGAGCACGAGGTCGTAGAGCTGCGCGTACACCCTGCCCGGGTCGGTCTCGAGGTACTCGAGATGCTCCGGGTTCGGCATGGTGAACATGTGGTGCTTGGGCTCCCAGCGCTTCTGATCCGCGCTCCACTCGAAGAGCGGGAACTGCCGCACCCACAGGAAGCGCCAGTCCTGCTTCTCGGGCGTCACCCCAAGCAGGCCCCGTTTCTCCAGCTCGGCCTGGCCGAGCTGTGAGCGCAGCACGCCCAGCGCCTTGCACGTGCGCTCCCACGGTCCGTTGGTGAACACGACCGCGTCGCCTTCCTTCGCCCCGCACGTCGCGAGGAACTCGTCCAGCAGCGCTCCGGGGAAGATGACCTGCTGCTTCTCGCGGTCGCCGGGGAGGATCTTGAAGAACGTCAGGCCGCCCGCGCCGGCGGCCTTGACCACGTCCTCGTACTTGCGCAGCTGCGTGCCGGAGGTCCCGGCGCCGCCGGGAATCGTGATCGCGACCGCGATGCCGCCCTCGGCCTTCGCGCCGTTGGCGACCACGTTGCGCGGCGAGCGCGCGCAGGTCGTGGTGACGTCGCGAAGCTCGAGCCCGAAGCGGACGTCCGGCTTGTCGGTGCCATACGTGCGCATGGACTCGTCGTAGGTCATGCGCGGGAACGGCGTGGCGATCTCGATGCCGAGGCATTCCTTCCACAGCGACCGGAACAGGCCCTCGACCGTGCCGAAGACGTCGTCCTCGGTCGCGAAGCTCATCTCGAGGTCGATCTGCGTGTGCTCGGGCTGGCGGTCGGCGCGCAGGTCCTCGTCGCGCAGGCAGCGCGCCAGCTGGAAGTAGCGGTCGCAGCCGGCGATCATGAGCGTCTGCTTGTAGAGCTGCGGGCTCTGCGGCAGCGCGTAGAACCGGCCGTGGTGCACGCGGCTGGGCACGACGTAGTCGCGTGCGCCCTCGGGCGTCGCCTTCACCAGGATGGGCGTCTCGATCTCGAGGAAGCTCTCGCCGGACAGGAATGCGCGCGCGGTCATCGCGGCCTTGTGGCGCAGCGCGAGCACGCGGGACAGCTCCGGGCGGCGCAGGTCGAGGTAGCGGTACTTGAGCCGCAGGTCCTCGCTGGCGAGCGTGTACTCCTCGTTGACCTGGAACGGCAGCGGGTCGCAGGCCGAGAGCAGCCTGAACTCGTGCACGTCCATCTCGATCGCGCCCGTCACCATGGCGGGATTCACCGCGTCCGCGGGTCGCGCGTTCACGACGCCGCGCACCGCGATCACGAACTCGTTGCCCAGGCGCGAGGCCGCGTCGAGCAGCAACGGCCCGACCGTCTCCGGGTGGAAGACGACCTGCGTGGCGCCGTAGCGGTCGCGCAGGTCGATGAACAGCACGCCGCCGTGGTCGCGGGTGCGGTGCACCCAGCCCATGAGCGTTGCGGTCGTTCCGGCCGCCGCCAGCGTGAGCTCGCCGCAGGTGTGCGTGCGGCGCCAGTCCCCGAGTGCTTCCAGCTGGTGCGTCACAGCGCCTCCCCCTGTTTCCATGTCTCCTGCGTCAGCGCCCGCAGCGCGTCCGCGAGCCCGATCCGCGCGAGCGTCTGCTGCGTACCCGTACGGGAATCCTTGAGCGCAACCTCGCCGCGAGCCCATTCGTCCTCGCCGAGGATCACGAGGAATCGCGCCCCCGACTTGCCCGCCGTCTTCATCTGCGCGCTGAATCCGCGCGCCTCGACGTCGCACTCGACCGTGAACTCGCGCCGCAGTTCGCGCGCGAGCGCGGTCGCCGCCGCCCGCGTCCCCTCCATCGCCACCAGGCAGACCACGTCGCCGCTGGCGGCCTGGATGCCGCGCTGCTGCAGCACGAGCAGCGTGCGGTCCATGCCGATCGCGAATCCCACGCCGGGGGTGGGGGCGCCGCCCAGCATCTCGATGAGCCCGTCGTAGCGGCCGCCGCCGCCGAGCGCGCTCTGCGAGGCGAGCGAGCGGTCGTGCACCTCGAACGCGGTGCGCGTGTAGTAGTCGAGGCCGCGCACGAGCCCGTGATCCACTTCGTAGCGCACGCCCGCGGCCTCGAGCCCCGCCAGCACGGCATCCCAGTGCGCACGGTCGGCCTCGTCGATGCTGTCCAGCAGCGTCGGCAGCGCGTTGTTCGCGCGCAACGTGGCCAGCAGGGCGAGGTCCTTCTCGTCCTTGGTGTCGAGGATCCGCATCGGGTTCGTCTCGAGCCGCTGCTGCGAGTCCGCGCTGAGCGCTTCCCGGTGGGGCGCGAAAACCTCGCGCAGCCGTTCGCCGTAGGCGCGGCGCGACGCCGGCTGGCCGACGCTGTTCACCAGCACGATGAGGTCACGGAAGCCCCACGCCTCGTACAGGTCCACGAACAACGTGATCATCTCGACGTCCGCGCCGGGAGCGGCGGAACCGACGAGCTCGCAGTTGAGCTGCGAGAACTGCCGGTAGCGGCCCTTCGCGGGACGCCCGTAGCGAAACACGGGACCCGCGCTCCATAGCCGGTGCACGCGCGCGCGGCCGCCCAGGCCGCTCTCGAGCCAGGCGCGCATCACGCCCGCGGTGAACTCCGGCCGCAGCGCCAGCTGGCGCTCGCCGAGGTCGGTGAAGCGGTACATCTCCTTCTGGACCACGTCGCTCGATTCACCCGCGGTGCGCGCGAAGAGCTCGTAGTCCTCGAACATCGGCGTGCGGATCTCGCCGTAGCCGTAGCGCTCGAGCACGCCGCGCGCCGCGGCCTCGGCCCAGCGCCAGAGCGGCGTCTCGTCCGGGAGCAGGTCGCGCGTGCCGCGCGGCGCCTGGTGCTTGACGCTCATCGGTTCAACCCTCCCGCCACTCGGTCCACGCCAGGCTGACCACCTGCGCCAGGCCCACTCCCAGGCTGTCCGCCAGCCAGTCCAACAGGTCGCAACTGCGCCCGGGGATGATCGACTGGAAACGCTCGTCCGACGCGCCGATCGCCATGCCGATGGCCAGCACGAGCAGCGCCGCCACGTCCCGCCGCCGGGCCCAGTGCATCGCGCGCACCAGGCGGAACAGCAGCATACCCAGCACGCCGTACTCGCCCAGGTGGCAGACCTTGTCCGCGTTCTGGAAGCGCATCGGCGGCGACAGGTGTGGCTGCGCGCTCAGCGTGAAGATCAGCGCGACGTATGCGAGCAACGGCAGCCAGTACCTGAGAAACAGCCCCGAGGGCCGGGTCGCTTCGCCTGCCAAATGCTGCCTCCGATGCGCGAGAACACCAGCGTGGAACGGGCGGCGACAATATCACGCGGCCGCACGGTGCGTCATTTCGCGACTTGACGCGGGCCGCGAGTGACCGTAAATTGTCGCAGCTTTTCTCCGGCTCCTTCGCTCGCACGAATTCGCCGGAGGGTTGCGCCGCTAGCTCAATTGGCAGAGCAAATGACTCTTAATCATTAGGTTCTTGGTTCGATTCCAAGGCGGCGCACCAACTTACAACGAGCATCGGGCACCTTCGTCCCGCAAATGGTCCCGTTTTCATCGGCCCAGCGCTTTCGCGCGATACTGCGCGAGTCGCTGGGCTTCTCGTTGCACCATGTCTTCGCTAATCGTGCCGTAGCGTTCTGTCACGGCGATGGAGCCGTGTCCGAGGACCGCCTGAAGAGCAGCTAGCGATCCGCCGGACTCTCTCCACTCCGTCGCGAACGTGTGCCGGCAGAGGTGCGAGTGGAAGCGGGCGATGCCTGAGAGTTGGCGAACGCGCTTGTTGAAACTGCACGAGTCGCGAAACGGGCTGAGTCGGCCGACCCGACCCTGGCATTCGACGAGGATCTCCGGTGGGATGGGAACCCGCCGGACCCGGCCGGACTTGCTCTGGCCAATCACTAACTTCCCGTTCTGAAGATCTTGCGCCTGAGCGCGGGCCAACTCGCCCCAGCGCACACCTGTACCAAGCAGCAGCCTCAGCACCCGCCCGTACTCTCCAGACAGGGCCACCAGCGTGGCCTGCTCTGCCTGCGAGAGCACGTCGGGGGCACGTTCCGGGAGCCTGGGAAGCCAACCACGCGGCACGGGAGAACGGTCCAGGAGCTGAAGCGTCAGCGCGTGGTTGAGCACCGCACGCAGGTCGCCCAAGAACATCCGAACCGTGGTCGGTGACAGCGGCCGACCTCGCCGGCTCGTGAGCTCAACCAGATGATTGCGGTAGGCGAAGAGCGTCCCGGCCGTCACCTGCTCAAGCGGATGGCTCCCCATGAAAGGCAACAGGACGTGCTCACAGCGCGCGCGGGTGCTCTCCGCGAACGCAGCCTGACGTGTGTGCCTGACACGATCTTCGAGCCAACTCTTCACGGCATCTCGGACGGTGAGAATGGCTGACCGCTCATCCATGGGCGGTAGGCCGGCCTTGATTCGCCGACGGATTTCGAGAACGCGCGTCACTGCACGATCGAAATCCTGGCCGAGCGGAATGGTCTGATCTGTTCCTCCGGTTCGAACGCGGTAGAAGAAGCTCTGGCCGCGCCGACGGAGGCCCTTCAGGAACCGTGGCATGTGCGGTCCTCCCGTTCCGCCAGCCACGAAGCGATGTCGCTGGGCTTGAATCTAAGCCGGCCGCATACCCTGAGGGAAGGCAGTCGGCTCGCTCGCGCCATACGCTCGACAGTCTTGACGTGAAGCTGCAGCAGCCCGGCAAGTTCAACAGGGGTGAGGAGCTGCTCCAGAGAGCCCGCAACATGGTCGCCGCTCCGAGTCGGGATGGTCGTCCGGACGCTGCGGGTGAGGTCGCGACGTTTACTCATGCTGGCCGTCCGGAGGATGGCCGGCTCTCCCCTTGAGGCAAGGAGAGGTCATAAGGGGACCCTGCAACTCGCCGAACAGCTTGCAGAGTGCGGAAC
>CAIXRL010000625.1 GCA_903921835.1 Candidatus Eiseniibacteriota bacterium
AATGCCTGCTCAAACACGTACACGCTGCTCTCGGGGCGGGGACTATACCGCGCCCGGACAATGGCCGCGAGTGACTGCGAAGCCGCGAACGGGAAGACGCGCGGTTCGCCAGTCGGTCGCGGGTCGCGCAGCCCGTAGCACAGGTCCACGAGGAAGTTCGCGGCCACCACGAGCACGGCAGAGACGATCGTGACGCCCATGACAGTGGGCAGGTCCTGCGTGCTGATCGCCTGCACAGCCTCGTGCCCGAGGCCCGGCAACCCGAACACCACCTCGGTGACGACGGCGCCGCCCATGAGCCCACCCAGGCCGATGCCGAACTGGCTCACGACCGGCGTGAGCGAACTGCGGAGCACGTTGCGGAACGTGACGCGCCGCTCGGTGAGCCGCTTGGCGCGCGCGGTGCAGATGGAGTCCTCGCCCATCACGTCGAGCATGGCGCCGCGCGTGAGCCGCGAATGGGTCATGCGTTCACCATGTCTCGCTTCGACGAAGCTGATCCCGAAGGGCGAGAATGGGAGTTTGCTCTACTTGGTCGTCCGGATCGATGGCCCGGCGTATCCCGGAACCGCGGCCTGCGGGCGCGATCCGCGCGCGATTTGCGGTGGGGACGGGGCGGCCGCTTCCTCGCCCTGCCGCCGGCACGACTGCGCCCTTGCCGGCCCCTCCCCCTGGAGTTGCCGCCCATCCCGCACTCCCGGCTCGCGATGCATGAAACGCCCGGGCAGGCCCGGCCGCCTCGCGTCCCGCCATGGCCGCCGGTCGGGACACGCCGTGACGAACGGGGCAGCTTCGTTCGACGCCGCGGTGTGCCCGACCTGCCCGCGGGACGGGCGTGGCGCGGCCGGAGTATGCCGTGACGGGCCGCACGGCAGGGTGTAGCTTTTCGCTTCGCGCGAATGAGTATGCATTGCATCGGGGCCAAGCCCAGCGCCGGTGCGCCGTGGCACCCCGCACATGCGGGGATCGATCGGAATCGACATGCTGACCGATACTCTCGCGGTGCAGCGGGAAGTAGTCCGGTCCCGGGGAAATGCCGCGGCCGTCCAGCCCGCCTGCGCCGACCCGGTCTCGCCGATGGTCCGCGGCGCGCACGGGGCCATCGCCGTTGCGCTGGTGTGGTCGCGCGTGGCGTGGCTCGCGGTGCGTGCGCGTCGCGTTCCGGTGGGCGCGGCGAAGGCGCTGTGGCGGCTGCGCGCCGCGCGCGGGCGCGCTCCGCACTGGGCGGTCCGCAAGCTCGCCCGCGCATCCGGGCGCTACTTCTGGGACCTGTATTCCCCCGGCTGGCCGTCGGCGGCGTTCGACCATTACGTCGATCGCGAGCTGGCGCGCTTCGATTCGCGCAGCGAACGCCACACCGGGCTGCAGACGGTCGTCGTCGCCATGACACGGCGCTGTTCCCTGCGCTGCGAGCACTGCTTCGAGTGGAACGCCCTTCAGGGTCGCGAAGCGCTCCCGCTTGCCGACCTGCGCGAAATCCTGCGGCGCCTTCAGCGCCGGGGAGTGGCGCAACTGTTCTTCAGCGGCGGCGAGCCGCTGCAGCGGTTCGACGACCTTCTCGAACTCACGGCCTGCGCCGCCGCGGAATCCGATGTCTGGATCCTATCGTCGGGGCAGGGACTCACGGCCGAGCGCGCGGTCCGGCTGCGCGCGGCGGGCCTGACCGGTGTGGCGTTGAGCCTGGATCACTGGGACGCCGCGGCGCACGACCGGTTCCGGGGTTTCCGCGGAGCGTATGACGCGGTTGCGGAGGCCTCCGCGCACGCCCGTGGGGCGGGACTGCTGGTCGCGCTCACGCTCTGCCCGACGCGCGCGTTCGTCTCCGCCGGGAACCTGGAGCGCTACGCCCGCACGGCGCGGGGCCTGGGCGCGAGTTTCATCCAGGTCATGGAGCCCCGGCCCGTCGGCCGCTACGCGGGGCGGGATGTCGCGCTCGAGCCGGCGCAGCAGCGCGAACTGGAGCGGTTCACCGAACGTCTGAACCACGATCCCGCCGCGCGGGACTTCCCGGCGGTCACGTACCTGGACTGGTTCGCCCGCACGCACGGCTGCCGCGGGGCGGGGGACCGGTACGCCTACATCGACACCGATGGCGTCCTGCGCGCCTGCCCGTTCTGTCGCGGGGGCGGCGTGCGCATGCTCGACCACGACATCGACGTGGTCATCGCGAAGCTGCAGGACGCAGGCTGTACCGCGGGGCACGATCGTGACCCCGCTTGCGCGGGGGAGCGGATCGGTCCGCCGGTCGTGCATGACACCGGGGTCCGCGCAGCAGGTCCGTGCTGCGCCGAAAGGATGAGGTGATGAGGATGAGAACGAACCGGCTGGTGGTTTCGCTGACGATCCTGGTCGTTGCCCTGATGGCGGCGGGCTTTGGGAGCCGGCATGAGCCAAGCGTGGTCCGGATCCACAGCGGGGAAGCCATGAGCACCGTATGGACGTCGGGCTGCGGCTACCAAACGGATCGGCTCGGGGGCGACTGGCAGGGACTGCCCCTGCGCGAGGGCGATCTCCTGACAACCGACTCGGTGTTCTTTCGCTACTTCACCAGCGACGGCCCCGTGCTCGATGTGGTCACGGGTTCGTGGTGCACCCGGCTCGCGGGGAAGATCGTTGGCGTGTCGCTGCAGGCGGACAGCTCCCGGCGGTGGTGGGCGAGCGCTTCGAAGGAGGACCTCGTCCGGCTGCGCATGGTCAGCGTGGCGGGCAGTAGCGCGGTGGACAGTCTCGATGCGGCAGCGCTATCGGCGCTCGACCGGCTCGCGGCCGTCAATGCGGACGTCGGGTTCTCCGTCGACTCGCAGGCGGAGCTCCGGCAGGTCCTCCAGCGCTTCCGGCCGCCCCTGCTCATCCTGTATGAGTTCGCCGCCGACCTCCGTGGGGAGCGTGCCGGGCTGTCGCGGCTCGAGACGTTGATTCTCGAGGCCAAGGCGGCGGGAAGCCTGGACGCCCTGCCCTCGCTGCCCCGGCTGCGCCGGCTCACCCTCACCAACTGGGACGTCGCGGTGGCCGGCCCGCTGCCCGCGGGTATGAAGGGACTCGAGTCGCTCGTGATCTTCGGCGACCACGCGGCCAGCAGCGCCCGGGCGCTGGGTGCTGCGCCGGCGGGGCTGGAGGAACTGACGATCATCCCGTTCAACGACGAGCCGGTGGACCTGGGTTGCCTCGCGAACCTGCCCGCACTGCGGAGCCTGGACCTGGGCTTCGCGACGAGTGCGGCAGATCTCGCGGGACTCGTCACGTTGAAGAAGCTGGAGCGGATCGGCCTGCCGGCCAACACGACGCAGCAGCAGTTCGCGGCGATCGTCGGGAGGCATCCGGGCCTCAGGGCGGTCGAGATGGTGAACGCCGACAGCGTCACCGATCTTGCGCCCCTGCGCGGACTGAAGAGGCTCGAGCGGCTGGTCCTGGGCAGCAGGTCCCGGGACCTCGCCCCGCTGAATGAGCTGCGGTCGCTGCGCTACGTGGCGCTCGCGTGCGACTCGACGCGCGCCTCGCGCGAGCGCCTGCTGGAGCTGCGCAAGGCGCTGCCCGACGCGCTTGTGGTCCCGGTCAAGCCGCTCTGTCTGGGGTCGGGCTGGATCCTGCTGCTGGTTCCCGCAGCCGCGGTCTGCTGGCTGCCTGGACGGCGGACGCGCAGGCCGCGGTGACGGGTTCGCGTGCCGCCTGACGCGTGTTGCGGCGCACGGCGCGAAGACCACCGGCCCGTGGCCGTGGTGGCCGCGGCGGGCATGGTGGTCTTCGCGTTGCTCGCGCACCGGGGCCTGCCGTGGATCGTGCCGGGAGCGATCGGCCTGCTCGTGGCGTCGGTCGCGATCGGCGACTCGCTCCGTCGCGCTGCGCGGCCCGTGGAGCTCGTGGGGTTGGGCGGAAGCGGAGCCGTGCACAGCGGGGCGGTGCTGTTCTGCGTTCTCGGCGTCGTGCTGGGCGCCGGCGCGGGCGTGCTCCACCGGACGAGCCTGGGGCTGGCCGCATGGCCGCTGCAGGGCGCCGGGGCTTTCGTGGTGGTGGCGTGCCTCATCGGCGCGGCCGAGGAACTGGTCTACAGGGGATGGCTGCAGGGGGCGATGCGGCTGCTGGGATGGCCCGCGGCCGTGGCGATCGCGGCCGTGGCACACGCGGCCTACAAGACGGCCCTGTTCTCCGGGATGTCGGTGCCCGTGGCGGGCGATCTCCTGTCGATCGCCGTCCCGACCGTTGTCGGCGGAATGGTGCTCGGCGTGCTGCGGCAGCTCTCGGGCAGCGTGGTGCCCTGCCTGGTCGCGCATGCGGTGTTCGACTTCGTCGTGTATCGCTCGGTTGCCCACGCGCCCTGGTGGGTGTGGTCCTGAAACGGCGGGCACGGTGCGGCCCGGCCGCCGGGGCCGTTCACACCCCGGTGGCGTCTCCGCTGGCTTCATGCAACTCGCTCGAACTCCCCGCACCGGCCACGCACACGCGGTCGCGGCCGGCGTTCTTGGCGGTGTACAGCGCGGCGTCGGCCGCGCGCAGCAGGACGTCGCTGGCCGTTCCGTGCAGCGGCGCACAGGCGACTCCGGCCGACAGCGTCAGCGGGCCGAACCGCTGCTTCTTGAACGTGACCTTCACCCTGCGGACGGCGTCGCAGATCCGCTCGGCCTGCCGGCTCGCGTTGTCGAGGCCCTCGTCGGGGAGAACGAGCAGGAACTCCTCGCCGCCGTAACGGCAGACGACGTCGCCATCGCGCACGTTGGCCTGCAACACCGCCGCCACCTCGCACAGCGCGGTGTCGCCCGCGTCGTGGCCGAACGTGTCGTTGAGTTGCTTGAAGTGATCGATGTCGAGCAGGACGAGGCACAGTTCGCCCTTCGCGCGCGCACGCCGCGCCAGCAGGTGCCGGAGCGATTCCGACATGAAACGCCGGTTGTACAGACCGGTGAGCGGGTCGCGGATGGACTGCTGGCGCAGGGATTCCCGCAGCGACAGGTTCGAGAGCGCCAGGGCGATCTCGTCGGCCACCATCTGCGCCAGCGCCTGCTTGGCATGCGAGAGGTCCACGACGTCGCAGCACACGTGGAGGATGCCCAGGGTTTCGCCCTGGGCGGCCAGCGGCACGCACAGCGACGTATCCGGGGGGGTCGCACCCAGGTGGGCGCACCGCAGGTCGAGGGTGCCCTCGAGCGCGAGGTGCGAATGACCGCGACGCAGCCCCCAGCAGTCGTCCGGCCAGAAGGGTTCGGCCATGGGGTTCGATTCACCCCACGTCGCGGCGACCGTCAGCTCCTTCTGCTCCGGGCGCAGGATGTACATCGCTCCGCGTTCCGCGGGGAACACAGGGCCAGCTGGCGCTCGATCACCTGGTACGCCTCGTCGGCGCGAAGGCACACCTGCAGCATGGCCGCCATCTCGCTCAGCAGGCGTGATTCGTAGGCGTACTGCTTCAACTCGCCCAGCCGGTCGTTGAGTTGCTGGTTGGTGTTGTGCGGCAGATGCTGCAGTTCGCCGCGAAGTGGACCCCGGATGGCGCCCCTGCCGGGTTCGTGAACGGTCGGGGTGGAACCGGGCCCGGACTGGCCCGGCATGACGCGCACCCGCCGCCGATTCAGAGGATTCACCCCGCCGGGGCGAGGTCGGCGGGTGGGGCGCCGGGTGAGAGCGCGGGCCGGGAGGGTGCGGCGAAGACCCACCCGCCAACGAGGCCGGATTCCGCGATCCGGCCCCGCCGTTTCGCAGGTGACGACGCGGCTCGGGCCGGCCTGCGGCGCAATCCGATCGCCCCGGGGCACAGACCGTCGGGCACCTGTTGCGTGGTGCTTCGGGAGTCGCGCTGCCCGAGCGGCGCGCGGAGTCCGAGCCGGGCTGCCACGCGCGCCGCGGCGCGGTGAAGCCCGCCCGAGTGGCTGCGCTCAGCCCCGGCCGCGCCCTTCGCTCCTGGGCACGATGCTGCGGATCACGACGTAGCCGATCATGAGCCCGACGCCGTAGACGAGCGTGACCCCGATCGAGCGCGGGTGGTCGCCGGGATCGAGCGACCGGCTGGCGACGTGGCTGAACAGGCGGTACGGGTGGATCAACGCGTCCCAGCTGTTCCAGCGCACGAAGCGCCCCAGGTAGACGCCGAGCCCCGCGAGCATCAGCGCGCCGAGCGCCACGGCCCAGCCCGCGAACCTGCCCCGGCGCCGTGCGACCAGCGCGTGCACGTCCGCGACCGAGGCGTAGCCGAGTATTACGCCGGCCGCGGCGAACGAGTAGATGACCGTGATGTCGAACCACAGCGGGATGGGTGGCAGCTCCGTCAGGTGGATGAAATCGGTGACGATGTAGGGCGCGTTGGGCAGGAACAGCAGCCAGAGCGCGAACCACACGGCGCGCACGGGCATCGCCTCGCGATCGCGGTCGGCGCGCACGAGCAGCCCCGAGGCGACGAGCGGGATGGCGCCGAGAACCAGGTTCCTGGCCAGGAACAGGTACTCCAAATGCCCCGAACGCAGCCAGCGCGCGATCAGCAGCATGGCGCACCAGCCGGGCGTGCCGACGAGCAGCAGCGCGCGACGATGGAGCATCCACTTGGCGACTCTCAATGGCATGCGGGGCGCTCTCGGGTTCGCGCGGGGAACTCAGGCGGCTGCGGGGCGCGCGGCGCCCGTGCGGCGTGTGACGACGATGAAGACCAGCATGGCGACGAGCGACAGCACGCCGACGCCGGCGAACGCGTACCAGAGGTAGTGGGCGTGCGCGTAGGCCGCGGGCATCGGGCCGTGGCCGGCCAGCGCGAGCGCGTGCTGCACCTGCACGTCGGGCGGCAGCGACCGGGGATCGGGGCAGTACGCCTTGAGCAGGTAGCCGGCGAAGACGAACCCGAAGAGCCAGGCGAAGAAGGTGTTCATGTGCGCGTAGCCCAGGTACAGCGCCTCGCGACCGGCAGGCGCCTGCTTGGAGGCGAACTCGAGGTACTTGGGAGAGAGGAAGCACTCGGCGAGGCCCTGGATCGCGATCCCGAGCACCATCATCGCGGTGATGGGGTGCACGGCCAGCCCGAACACGTTCACGTTGCCGCGCAGCAGATGGGATGCGGCCATGGCGAGCGACGAAAGCGGGATGAGCGCCATGGCGACCAGGATGGACAGCTCCGGGGCCCACCTGCGCACGAGCTGCGTGATGCCGACCACGCCCAGCACCACCACGAGCGGGTTCACGTTGGCGTACCACTCGGGCTTGTACGCCTCGCCGGCCATGCGCAGCACGTAGTCGGGCATCGAGGCGTAGAGCTGGCCCTGGATGGCCCAGAAGCCCGCGGTGATCAGGATGAGCGCGGTGAAACGCGCGTTTCGCATCACGGTCAGCATGCCGGCGAGCGTTTCGCGCACGCTGCGCGGACGGGTGACGCCGTCCTCCCGCGGACGGAACAGCATCGCGACCACGATGAGCGCGACGAACGCGGCGCCGGCGGAGAAGAACGGCACGTTGTGCACGCCCAGCTGGATGCGGATGGGCGCGACGATGGTCTTGCCCATGAACGAGCCGATGTTGACGACCATGTAGAACAGGCTGAACGCGCGCGCCCGGTTGCCCTCGTCGGACGACCTGGCCGCGTTGGCCGTGATCACGGGCTTCACGAACGCGCCTCCCAGCACGATCAGGAACAGCCCGACCAGCACGGAGCCGAACTGGGTCACGATGCCGAGCGAAAGGTAGCCCGCCGTGAGCAGCCCGAACGCGAGCAGGAGGGAGTTGCGCAGGCCCAGCCGGTCGGCGGCGGCGCCGGTGAAGAACGGGAACAGGTAGATGAGCGCGCCGAAGATGCCGGCGACGAAGCCGGCGCCGACGTCGTCGAGGCCGACGACGCGCAGCAGGTAGGTGCGCAGGGCGATGAACGTGCCGTAGTAGGCCGCGCGCTCGAAGAGCTCGGCCGCGTTCGCGGTCCAGAACGCGCGCGGAAAGCGCCACGTGGCTGTCGTCGTCATGCTCGGACTCCGGGCGGGTGGGGTTGCCATGCCGCGCCAGCCTGACGCATGCGCCCCGGCCCCGCAAACGCCCGTCCGCTCCGGCCGAACGGCCGGGGCGCAGGACCGCGCCGGCGGTCTGAAGGCGTGGCAGGCGCGCCGCTCCTGGACACGCGAACGGCACCGGGGGTGCGCGCCCGGGCACGTCCCCGGCTTGTCTCGCGCCGCCGCATGCCGCAGATTGGGCTGGCATTCGTCGGCGGCGCTCGTGCATCGGGCCCTGCGCGGTCGCCGGTGAGCCGTGGGCCCGTGCGGGCAGGCGGTTCCGTCCCAGACCCCGGAGCCTCGAGCCCATGACGCGTTCCCCGCAGCACGCGCGCCGCAGCGTCGCGTCCGGCCCGCGCGGCCTCCTCCTGGCGCTCGCCGCGCTCGTCGCGAGCGCATTGCCGGACGTGGCCTGCGCGTTGCCGCTGTTCGCGCGCACGGAATCGGCGCCCTGTGCGCGCTGCCACCTTGCTGGGCCGGTCCTGAACGCGGCGGGTGAGCGCTTCATGGCCAACGGCTATCGCGCGACCGCGGTGGCCGCGCATCGCGCCGACGGGGCGCAGCCGCTGCCGGTCTCGATCGTGCTCGAGGCGGGCGCGATGTACGCGCGCGGGGACACCGTCGGCGCCGGCGGCGCGAGTGGCCCTCACACCACGGGCGCCTTCCGCCAGCACGCGCTGTACCTGCACGCCGCGGGGACGGCGGGCGTGAACGTGTCGTTCCGCATCCAGGCGGGTCTGGACTCGGCGATGAGCGCCGTGCACACCACGAGCGCATTCGTGCAGTTCGACGACGTGGTGCGTGACGGCGCGCTCGCGATCAAGGTCGGGGTGTTCGACGCGGGGCTGCCGTTTCTCTCCGCCGCGCGACGGTCGACGCGCCGCGAGTACCTCGCGCCGGTCGAACTGGCGGCGCAGGGCGTCGAGTTGAACGGTGCGCACTCGGCGTGGGGCTACGCGATCGGTCAGATGAACAGCTCCCGCGCGGGCGTCGGCTCGAACGGGCACGGGTTCAACCGGCTCGAGGACACGTACCTGCGCGTGACGCGCACCCTCGGCGGACAGGTTGTCGGCGGGCGGTTGCTGTTCGACCGGCAGGACTCCGACATCGCGTTCCATGCGTGGCTGCAGCATCTGCAGGCGCAGGTCGCGGGGCGCTTCGGGACCGACAGGCTCTGGGTCGTGCCGGCGTACACGCTGGACCGCTTCGACGATCGCCCCGCCGCCGGCAATCACCAGCGCCACCAGTACGTCCTGCTCGAGGCGCTGGCGCTGCTCGGCGCGCGGCGCGACTGGTCGCTGGCGGCGCGCCTCGAGCACGAGCACACGACCGCGGTGGGCCCGGCGCCCCGCGAGGATCGGGATCTGGCGGCGTTGCGGCTGGAGCGCGTCGTGACGCCCGATGCGCGCGTGGCGCTGGAGTGGTCGCGCGTCGCGGTGACGGCCGGCGTGCCGCGGGAATCACGCGTGGACGCGCTCGTGCAACTGGCGTACTAGCCCGGAGTATTCATGAACCGCGAGCCGAGAGTGCGGGATGTGCATCAGCGGCAAGAAGCTTGGCCGGCCGGACCCGCCTTCGGTGGGTACCCCGGAACCGTGTTGTCAACACGATGAGGACAGCGGCCGGTCGAGCTTCGGGGTACCCACCGAAGGTGGGTCCGGATGACGTGCAGATCGCGCTCGTAGGCCGCGGGCTCATGAATACTCCGGGCTAGCGTCGAATCGCATTCCGCCGTTCCCGCGTCACGCCCCGTGTCCGGCGCCGACGATGTCGGCGGGCGGGCCGACGTGCCGGGCCCGGGCCGCGGCGAGCGGGAGCGTCGGGCATTCGCGTGGTGCGGACGGACGAAACTCGGATCGGAAGGGGTCAGCGATGAGGCTGTTCGCAGGGGTCGTGGTGTTGCTCTCGATTGCGGGCGTTGCGGGCTGTGGCAGGCACACGGTGACGGGCCCGTCGTCCGCCCTCCCGGAACCGTGGACCCGGTCGTCCACCGGGTTGCCGGGCGGAGGGAGCTGCGTGGCCCTCACCAGCAGCGGCACAGCTCTCGTGGCAGCGGTTCTGGGCGCAGGGATCTTCCGCTCCATCGATGGTGGGATCACCTGGGCAGTGGCCACCGCCCAGCCCCCGAGTCTGTACACCGTGTCCCTCGTCGCCAGCGGCGCCACGGTGCTGGCGGGAACGGACGGCGCCGGTGTGTTCCGTTCCGCCGACGGCGGCCTCACCTGGGCGGCGCCCACGCGGCAGCCGGCGAGCCTCAACGTCCTTTGCCTTGCCGCGAGCGGCACGACGCTGGTGGCCGGGACGAGTGACGCCGGGGTGTTCCGCTCGACCGACGGCGGTCTCACGTGGACGGCGGCCACGACGCAGCCGTCGAGCCCGAGCATCCCGGCCCTCGCCGCGAGCGGCACGACGCTCCTGGCTGGAACCTACGGCGCCGGCGTGTTCCGCTCCGACGACGGCGGCCTCACGTGGACGGCGGCCACGACCCAGCCGGCGAACCCGTACGTCCAGTGTCTCGCCGCCAGCGGCCCGACGCTGCTGGCCGGGACCTGGGGAGGCGGGGTCTATCGCTCGACCGACGGCGGCCTCACCTGGACGGCGGCCGCGACGCAGCCGGGAGGGGGGACCGGGCACATCCTGTCCCTCGCCGCCGGTGATGCGACGCTGCTGGCCGGGACCTGGGGAGGCGGGGTCTATCGCTCGACCGACGGCGGCCTCACCTGGACGGCGGCCACGACGCAGCCCGCGAGCATGGACATCCGATCCCTCATCGCCACGGGCATGTCCGTCGTGGCCGGAACCGCGGACGCCGCGATCTTCCGCTCGACCGACGGCGGCGTCACGTGGACGGCGGCCGTGAAGCAGCCGGCGCTCGTGAGAATCACGTCCTTCGCCGCCAGCGGTACGACGCTCCTGGCGGGGACCTTCGGCGGCGGGGTCTATCGCTCCATCGACGACGGCCACACCTGGACGGCGGCCGCGACGCAGCCATGGAACCGGCAAATCAATGCCCTTGCCTCCAGCGGGACGCTGCTGCTTGCCGGGACCAACTTCGGCGGGGTGTTCCGCTCGACCGATGGCGGGCTCACCTGGGTGGAGGCCCCACGGCCGCCGGCGAACGTGGACGTGGTGTCCCTCGCCGCGAGCGGCACGACGCTGCTTGCCGGGACCGCTGAGGGCGGGGTGTTCCGCTCCACCGACGGCGGGCTCACCTGGACGGCGGCCACGACCCAGCCAACAAACCCGGACGTCGAGTGCCTCGCCGCCAGCGGTACGACGCTGCTTGCCGGGACCGCCGGAGGCGGGGTGTTCCGCTCCACCGACGGCGGCGTCTCGTGGACTGCGGCCACGACGCAGCCGCTGAACCTGGACATCCGGGCCCTTGCCGCCAGCGATACGGCCCTGCTGGCCGGGACCGCTGGAGGCGGGGTCTTCCGCTCGACCGATGGCGGCGCCACGTGGACGGCGGCCGCATCGCAGCCGGCGCCCATGGGAATGCTGTGCCTCGCCGCCAGGGGCCCGACCGTCTGGGCGGGGACTGCCGCCGGGGTCTATCTCTCCACCGATGGCGGCCTCCACTGGACGGCGGACCCGGCGCAGCCGGCGGACCCGGCGATCGTCTCTCTCGCCATCCGCGGTACGTCGGTGCTGGCCGGGACATGGCAGACCGGGGTCTGGCGGTACCCGTTGTAGCGATCCTCGCGGGGGAGCACGCCGCCAACGCCGGGCCCGGCAGGTTGCCCCGCAGGGCCCGGCGTTGGCGCGGGGGGCACGTGGGTCGCCAGAGGGAAGCGCCGCCTCGGAGCCCACGTGGGTCGCCAGAGGGAAGCGCCGCCTCGGAGCCCACGAGCCGGGGGACGCGTGGCGCGGGGAGCGGTCCCTACTCCGCGCCCGGACGGTGAATGACACTCGACAGCGGCACGAGCGTGGCGCCGCCCAGGCCACGTGGCGAGAGCGCTTCGTCCAGCCATTTCGCCGACAGCGGCGTCACGCGCACGAGCACGATCGCGTGCCCGCGCAGTTCGGCCTGGGACAGCGCTTCCTTCCACGCGCGGGCGAGTGCCAGCGGCTTGGCCATGCGCGCCTCGGCATCGAGCGTGGCGTCGGGCTCGTCGTAGGCGGTTCCGAGCCTCGCGGCGAGCGGGCGGCAGACGGCGCGCGGCACGGGCTGGATGTGGAGGAAGGTCGCGTTCGCGCGCCGCAGCTCGCCGTAGACCGCCGTCATGAACCCTTCGTCCTGCGTCGCGAGCGAGCCCATGAGGTTCGCGACCGCCGCGACCTCGCCGGCCTCCTCCAGGTCGTCGCGCAGTTCCTTCTGGATCCGCCGTGGGGACATGGTGACCAGCAGCGTGCCGGGGCCCGGGCTCACGCTGGGGTACTTCTCGGGCTCCATCGGCACCAGCAGCACCAGCTCGTGCCCCGCCGCACGCGCCGCCTTGCGCAGCGCCTCATGACCACTGCCCGCGGCCGGCACCGCGACCGCGAAGGGCTCGCGCCGCGCGACCACGCGCTTCGCGAGCGCGGAGGGCTCGCCGAGTCCGTAGAGCACGACCGCAATGCGCGCCTGCGGCTTCGCGGCGGCTTCCTCGCGGCGCGGCCGGCCGGGGCGGGAGATGACGAGTTCCTGCAGCGGCCGGCCGGGGAAGCCGACGACGAGCGTCACCTCCTGCGCGCCGCCCTCGCCGGAGGTCTCGCGGCCCGAGAGCAGCATCGCGCCGCCGTGCTCGACCGCGGTCGTCACCTCGTAGTTCACCTGCATGGGCGAGCCGTCGCGGGGAAGCTCGACGTGCCAGCGAGGCGTTCCGCCGCCGGGCAGCGCGACCACCTCCTCGCGCACCGCGGCGTGCGGCACCCGCGCGCCGGCCAGTCCCTCGTGGACGCGCTTGCCCACGATGCGCACGATTTCCGCCCGGCTGCCCAGGTGGATGTAGCGGTAGGCGAGCACGCGGCCGAAGTCGCTCGTGAGAAACGCGTACAACTCGCCCACGAGAAAGACCGTCAGGGCGAGTGTCGCCAGGACGCCCAGGAAATGCGCGGGCGCGCGGCGCTTGGCGGAGGACGACCGGCGCTTTGGCATGTGATGATTGACGACACTAACGCGGAGCGTTCGTGAACCGCCAGCCGAGAGTGTGGTGAGGATGCGGGCCCGGGCGCAACCCGGCGGCCGGGCCGCGGATCGCGCCAGCCCCGGCCCGGCCTTGAACCGCCCGCGCTCGCAAGCGGCGCGACTCATGAAGGGGCGGGGCTTTGGAGCACCCCCGGCCGCTGCGGCGCATCAGATGATTCCATCGGAGGGTGCGGGGCTGGCTGGCCGCGGTCGTTCGGGGGATCTTTTGCACTTATCTGACCCCGGGCGCAGGTCTCGATGACACGCTTCTGCCCGCGCCTGCCGATGCTGTACCGCGTATCGGAGTGGACCACTTCCGGTCCCTCGCGCCACCCTCCGGGAGGTCGGTCATGAGGCATCTCAGACTCGTTGCTCTTGTTCTCGCCGTCTCCGCCTG
>CAIXRL010000626.1 GCA_903921835.1 Candidatus Eiseniibacteriota bacterium
AGCGCCCGCCGCTCCGGTCGCGGCGGCGCCCGTCACCCCGCCGCCGGCGACTCCCGCGGCGCCCGCAGCACCTCCGCTCGCCGCGGCACTCGCGGCGTTCAAGGGGGGCGACTACGCCGGTGCCGCGACGCTGGCGCACAAGGCGCTGGACGCGAAGGGCGTCCCGCGCGACGACGTGCGCACGGCGCGGGCGCTGATCGCGCGCACGGTCGTGCGCGAGAAGGGCGCGGCCGCGGGCACGCAGGCGTTCGTGCACCTGCTCAGGACCTACCCCCGCTACAGGCCCGCCCCGTCGTTCTCGTCGGAGGAGCGCGGAGCATTCGAGACGGCCCGGCTCAACCTCGCGGGCACCGGGCGGACCGCGCCGCCCGTCACCGCGGGGCCCGCGCCACCACCGGCGCCCTCGGGCCCGACGGGCACGGTCAACGTGCTCGCCAATCCGCTCGCCGGGACTCTTCTCGTGGACGGCAAGGTGGTCGACCAGAACAAGAAGCAGTTCCAGGTTCAGCTCGAGCCTGGCACGCACGAGATCGGCGTGCGCCACGCCTCGCTCGGATCGCATGACTGGACGGTGCGGGTGGTGGCGGGCAAAACCACCAGCCTCTCGTACGACTTCACGGCCGCAGCCGGCTCGATCCACGTCGAGGCGGAGCCCGCGTCCATGTGGGGCGACATCTACCTGGACGGAGTTCGCACCGGGCACACCACGCCGTGGGACATATCGCCCGTGGCGCCCGGCAAACACAAGATCTCGCTCGCTCGTGAAGGCTTCAGTCTGGACGGCGGCGACAGGACCATCGACTTGCGCGAGGGCGAGGCCAAGACCGTTCGCTTGAAGCTCAAGCCCAACAAGTGAACCCGGGACCCGGTCGCCAGGTTCCGCGGGGAGGCAACCGTGGAGCACCGCGTGCCGGGCCACTCGCCCGCTCCTGCACGCGGTGCTTCTCGCGCCAGCGGGGGCAACCAGCCTGACCCGGGCTCTTCATGAACCGCCGGTCGTTCCCGTGTCGGAATCCTCCAGGGTCGCAACCCTGGCACGCACGCTGACCGGTACCTCGGCCGTGGCCACGAGGTCCCGCCGCACCGGAAAGCGCGCGAGCTGTGCGGCTCCGCTCACTTCGGGCACGCCGCCGGCGCACCCCGGCGGCGCTCGCGAACGGCAACGGACGCGGTGCGCGAACGTCCACGCCCACCGCGTCGCCATGGGGGCCGGCGCCGCGGCCCGGGGATGATCCGGGGCAGCGCCGGACGCTCGCGCCGCGGGACCGCCCGGCCGCCTTGACGCTTCAGGCACGCCCCGACTACCGTGCCCGTTGTGCGACTCCATCCGCTTTTGCCGAAGGTCTGCCGGCTCGTCTCGGGAGCCGGTCTGCTCGTGCTCGCCGCGTTCACCGCGGGTTGCGCCGCGGCGCCGTTCGCGGGCCCGGGCACGCTGCACGTGACCCTCACCGCCACCGCGAAGTGCAACAGTTGCGGCAAGCCCACGGGCTTTCCGCTCACCTATCGCGTGCTCCAGGTCACCGACGCCTCGGTCGTGAACGGCATGACGCTCACCCAGTTGTGGGACAAGGAAGCGACACTGCTCGGTGCCAAGCTGCTCGACAGTCGGGAGGCGTTCATCGATCCGGGGCAGAGCAGCGAGCTTCCCATCACAAGGAAGCCGGGCGCCACCGCCGTGATCGTCGTGGGCAACTTCTGCCGCTCCCGGGGCAACTGCTGGTACTACGCGCAGTCGCTGGAAACGAGCGCGATCGTGAAGCTCACGGCAGGCGCGGACTGCCTGAGCGCCGAGAAGTGACGCGGAGGGGAAACCCGTGAGCGAGCGCCGTCCCGTGGTGTGGAGCGAGGGCCTGCTGCTCTCGCCGCAGCATTTCCAGCAGAACGATCGCGCGCTCCGTCACCTCGTGGCGCAGCGCTTCCGCATGGCGGGCGGCTTCGACTGGGGGCTGACGCGCCTCGCGATCGACGCCGAGGCCGTGCGCAACGGCCGCATCGTGCTGACCGGCGCCGCCGGCGTGCTGCCGGACGGCATGCCGTTCGCGCTCCCGGACGACGACCCGCTGCCGCCGCAGCGCGCGATCGAGGGGCACTTCGGCGCGAAGCAGGATTCCGTCACGCTCCACCTCGGCGTGCCCTCCGCGAGCGCATCGCGCGCCCAGCTCGGCGACGGCGTCACGCCCGGCGCGCCGGGCCCGCGCTTCGCCGCCGACACCGCGGAACTGCCGGACGACAACAACGCGCAGAGCGCGCGACCGGTCGAGGTGCAGCGCCGGCACTTCCAGGTGCTGTTCCCGGACGACGCGCTGGGCGAGCACGACGCGCTCCCGATCGCCGAGCTGGTGCGCACGCCGGAGGGCGCGTACGCGCTGCGCGACACCTACGTGCCGCCCTGCCTCGCGATCGGCGCGAGCGAGGCGCTGGTGCGCCAGATCCGCGTGCTCAACGAGATGCTGATCGGCAAGAGCACGACGCTGGGCGACCAGCGTCGCCAGCGCGGCGGCATCGCGGACTTCAGCTCGCAGGACACCGCGAACGCCATGCTCCTGTACACGGTGAACGCCCGCATCCCGGCGCTGTCGCACGCCCTGCTCCACCGCAGCGCGAGCCCCGAGCACGTCTACATGGAGCTGATGGAGCTGGCGGGCCAGCTGTGCGCGTTCACGGACAAGATCCACCCGCGCGACCTCCCGGCCTACGACCACCGCGCGCTCACCACGACGTTCGGCAGGCTCGAGGAGGCGTTGCGGGAACTGCTCGAGATCCAGCCCGTGGACCGCGCGACCCGGGTCGTGCTCGAGAACAAGGGCGCCGGCATGTGGACCGGCCGCATCACGGACGAGCGACTTGTCGCACCCGGCGCGGGGCTCTACCTGGGCGTGCGCGCCGACCAGGAGGAGCAGCGGCTCGCCGCCGACCTGCCCGGCAAGATCAAGATCGCCTCGCTCGACAAGATCGATTTCCTGATCGCCAACGCGCTGCGTGGCGTGCCGCTGCTGTACCAGCGGGTCCCGCCGTCCTCGCTGCCGATCAAGAACAGCTACCTCTACTTCCAGCTCGATCCCAACGGCGACGCGTGGGAAACGGTCAGGGCGGCGAAGAACGTGGCCATCTACGTGCCCCCCGACGTTCCCAACGCGAGCCTGGAGCTGCTGGGGCTGCGCGACTGATGTTCGGCTCCAAAGGTCCCAGCCGGCGCAGCGGCGGTCCCTCGCGCGGCGAGCCCGTCGCACCCCGCTCGCGCGGCGCGACGGAGACCATGATCATCGAGCCGGCGGGCCCGCGCCGGCGCGCGGCCGCGCCCGACGCGCCGGCGCGCGTGGCGGGCGTTTCGCGTCCGGCGAAGGCGCGGCTCGTGGACCTGGCGTCCGACTGGCTCTCGACCGTGCTGGCGCTGGCGCAGGTTCGGGATCTCCCCGACGCCAGCGCGCTGCGTGCGCGCGCGCTCGAGCTCAAGAGCCGCTTCGAGCGCGAGGCGGGTGAGCTGGGATTCACCGCGACCGACGTCGAGGACGCCGTGTTCGCGATGGTGGCGTTCCTGGACCAGACCGTGCTCAACAACACGGGCCCGGCGCGCGAGGCGTGGATCGGCCGCCCGCTGCAGCTCGAACTGTACGGCCGCCAGCTCGCGGGCGAGGAGTTCTTCGAGCGGCTGGACAAGCTCCGCCACGAGCGCGAAGCGCGCATCGAGGCGCTCGAGGTCTACTGCTGCTGCCTGGCGTTCGGTTTCGCGGGCCGCTATCTGCTCAATCCCGGCAAGCTGGGGCCCCTGCTCGAAGAGGTGCAGCGTGATGTGGCCGCGGCCCGCGGAGGGCGCCTCTCGCCGCTCGCGCCCAACGCCGGCCGCCGGCGCGAGCGCGTGGCCGACGAGCGCGCCGGCATGCCGTGGTGGCTGCCGCCCGTGGTGTTCGTGCCCGCCGTGGCGCTCGCATGGCTGCTGGTGTGGGGTATCGCCCGCCTCGGCGCGGGCGGCGCGGCCTCCGCCATCAGTGGGCTGACGGGACAATGAACGATCTCCTGCGCCGCCTGCCGTGGCTGCCGTGGGTCGCGCTCCTCGCCGTGATCGCCACGCTGCTGCTCACCGTGGGCCGCGCGATCGGCCTGTCGGTGCTGCTTGCGGTGTTCATCCTGATCATCCTGGCGCTGATCGTCGCGATCATCTTCTTCGTGCGCCAGCTCAGGCAGTCGGCGGCGGCGGACGAGATCGAGAAGACCATCTCCACGCAGGCCGACGGCGACATCGAGCGCTCGACGCCGGGGCAGCTCGCCGAGATGCAGCAGTTGAAGGAAGAACTGCTGGCCGCGATCGAGCAGCTCAAGTCCTCGAGCCGGCGCACGGGCGCCGACGCGCTCGCGAAGCTCCCGTGGTACATGCTGATCGGCCCCTCGGGCGCGGGCAAGAGCGAGCTGGTCAAGCGTTCCGGCCTCGAGTTCCCGCTGCGCGAGTCCACGGGCGATCCGCGCGCGGTGCGCGGGGTGGGCGGCACGCGTGGCTTCTCGTGGTGGCTCGCCAACGAGGCGGTGCTGCTCGACATGGCGGGCAGGACACTCGCAACGGCCGCGTTCGACGACAGCGGCGACTGGGTGGCGTTCCTCGACACGCTCCGCAAACAGCGCCCCGAGAAGCCGATCCACGGCGTGATCGTCGTGGTGGCGGTGGACCAGATCGCCGACCAGCCCGAGGCGCGCATCGACTCGGTGGCGCGCGCCGCGCGCGAGCGGCTGCAGGAGCTGGTGCAGCACCTGGGCGTCGTGTTCCCGGTCTATGTCGTGTTCAACCGCGTGGACCGCATGGCGGGCTTCGCGGAGTTCTTCGAGGACGCGACCCCCGACGAGCGACGAGCGCCGTGGGGCGCGACGCTCTCCATGGAGCGCGCGAGTGCGCATCCCGCCGACCAGCTGTTCGAGGAAGAGCTGGGCATCATGATGGGCGCGCTGTCCGAGCGCCGTCTTCCGCGCATGGCGGCCATGGCCGAGCCGCCGGCGCGCGCGCGGGCGTTCGCGTTCCCGCTGCAGATCGAACGCGTGCGCGGCAACCTGCGCCGCTTCCTGCGCACGCTGTTCGAGGTCCAGGCCGACGCCGAGCCGCCGCTCTTCCGTGGCTTCTACTTCACCGCCGCCGCGCAGGACGGCGAATCCGCCGACCGCGTCATGCAGCCCGCGGTGCGCGCGCTGGGGCTGACGGTGCGCGCACCCGAGACCGCGCCGCCCGCGCAGCGCGGAGCGTGGTTCGCGCGCGACCTGTTCACCGAGGTGGTGTTCCCCGACGCCGGACTGGCGACCACGTCGCGGGGCGCCGCGGGGCGCCTGCGGCGCGGCGAGACCTTCATGCTCGGCGCGTGGGGACTGGCGCTGCTCGTCCTGGTGGTGCTGTTCATGGGCTTCTCGTGCAGGAACGGCGGCGTGGTGGGACGCGCGCGCCAGGCCGCGGTCGAGGTCTCGGCCAACGTCACCGACCAGACCACGCTGGTGTACAACCTGCGCACGCTGGAGAAGTTGCGCGTGGCGGCAGACGAGCTGGATCAGATCGAGCGCCGCGTGCCCTTCGGCCGGCGCCTGGGCGGCTGGGCCGGCGGCGTGGTGCGCGACCCCGCGGTGCGGCTGTGGATGCGGCGTACCGCGAAGTACGTCATCCAACCCGCGGTGATCCGCATGGAGGACAGCCTGCGCGCGCGCGTGGCGGGCTCGCCGGGAACATTCCTGGAGGACTTCTACCGCTTCCGCGCGTGGCGCATGCTCACGGACCCAGGCAAGCTGGGTGCCGAGGACTCGTCCATCCTGACCCGTGAGGTGATCCGGGCGCTCTCCGACCGCCTCGAGCTGGGCGGCACCGACGCCGAGGGCCGCCACGACTACCCGGAACTGGTGCGCAAGCAGATGGAGTTCCTCGCGCGCAATCCCCGGGACCTCGCCGCGGTGATCCGCGACTACTGCCCCCCGCAGGACCTCCCGCTGGTGGCGCAGATGGCGCGCATCGTCCACAACGAGTGGAAGCCGGCGGAGTTCTACGCCGAGCTGTCCACCGCGGCCAACGCGAACCTCAAGCCGATGGGCTTCGCCGACCTCGCCGGCTCCACGGAGCTCATGAGCGGCACCGTCAGCGTGCCGGGCGCCTACACGAAGGACGGTTGGACCAACGAGGTCAAGCCGCGCATCGAGTGGTTCGGCCGCATGATCCGCCGCGACGCGCTCATGGTGGGCGAGTTAGGGGGGCGTTCGACCGAGCTGGAGCGCGACCTGATCGCGCTGTACGCCGCCGACGTGACGAAGAACTGGGTCGCCTTCCTGAACGGCCTGCAGTACAAGCCCCAGTCCACCATGCCCGGCGTCGCGGACCAGCTGCTAGGGCTCGCCAAGGGCGATTCGCCGCTGTTCAATCTGCTGCGCGGCGTGCGCGACCAGACGCAGGGCCTGACCGTGACCGGCACGCCGCTCGAGGCTGTCGGGCGCGACTTCCGCATCCTCACCGACTTCTTCGCGCCGCCGGGCACGCGCAGCCAGAGCGCCAGCAACTGGTTCAACGACTGGTCCGGCAAGTTCCGGCGCATGATCCCCGGGCAGGGCGGAACACCGTCCAAGCTGAGCGACACCATGGACGCGCAGTACATGAAGTACCTGGCGAAGGCGCAGGGCGAAGTGGCCAATCTGGGATCGGGCGCGCCGCTGAACAAGCTGCAGGACCTGCTGAGCCCGCCGCCAGACCAGACCAACGGCGTGTTCGAGCTGGTGAGCTTCGCGCAGGGACTCGGCCTGCAGTTCGCGGACTCGCCCTCCGGCCCGGTGATCGCGCGCCTGCTGCGTGCGCCCGTGGACTCGGCGCGCGACATCGTGCGCACGCGCGGCCTTGGGCCCCGCGTCGCCGCCGCGTGGACCAGCACCGTGCTCCAGCCCTTCCAGAACGCGCTCGGCGGCAGGTACCCGTTCTCCGCCGGCGGCCGCGACGCGAGCTTCGCCGACTTCGCCGCGTGCTTCAGCCCCACGGGCTATTTCTGGACCTTCTACCAGGCAAACCTGGCGCCGTTTCTCAACGAGGACGGCAGCTCCAAGGGCGCCGACGCGCCGCCGGTCTCGCCGGGCATGGTCGCGTTCCTGCGCAAGGCGCACGCGATCAAGCAGGCGTTCTTCGGCTCGGGGCCAATGCCCGCGCTGTCGTTCTCGGTGAGCACCACACAGCCCCAGACCGAGGGCAGCGTGCTGGTGCGCTGGATCGCGCTCGACTGCGGCGGCAAGAACGTCACGTACGCCATGGGGCCGCCGCGTGAGATGCCTCTCGCCTGGCCGGGCGACCCCACCGCCGAGGCGGGCCTGCGCGCGCAGGCCGCGCCGCCGGACGACCCGAACAAGAAGCACAGGAAGGGCGAGCCCGAGTCCATAGCGATCACGCCGCTCTCGGCCGGCGGGCCTTGGGGGTTCTTCAAGCTGCTCGACCTGGCCAGCGACGTTTCCACCTCGGGTGACGCCACCAGCGCCACGTGGTCGCTCAAGGCCGCCAACGGCGCCCGGATCCGCACCACCTGGGAGCTCAAGGCCG
This sequence comes from Candidatus Eiseniibacteriota bacterium, assembly GCA_903921835.1. Classification (GTDB taxonomy): domain Bacteria; phylum Eisenbacteria; class RBG-16-71-46; order RBG-16-71-46; family RBG-16-71-46; genus CAIXRL01. The sequence goes on from CAIXRL010000626.1 coordinate 7,529, forward strand.
GGAGCGCCGACAGCCCGTTCGCGCGCGGCTTCCTGCGCATCACGCCGCCCGCGACGCCGTAGCGTTGGCGGGGCGAGGCGACCGCGCGCTCGCCCGCGAGCGGAGCTTCGACGAACGGTGACGAACGGCGCAGCCTCCGGGCGCTGTGGACGCACGGATGCGCTGCGGGCGCGCAGTCCGGATTCGGCGGGTACCTGACGCGCTCGCTCAGGCCGTGAACCTCGAGAGGCCGCCCGTGAAGCCGCAACGCTTGCACCGCTCCCTTGCCGGGGTGCTGCCGCTCCTGGCACTCCTGCTTGCAGCACCGAATGCAGCCCACAGCCAGGTGACAGTTCCCGGTCCGACGGAGCCGGCGCCCGGGGGGCGCGAGCGACTGGCGCAGAACGCAGCCGACTCGCGAGTCGCTCCGTGGCAGCGTGATCGCGCGCTGCGCATGGCTCGCGCGGGCAGCGACGCCGCGCCCAACTCATCGGCGGCGGACCTCCGCAGAGCGCAGCCTGCGCACGCGGCGGGTGACGCGTACGGTTCACAAGTCGATCCGAACATGTGGGTCACGAACGGTGAGGTGGACG
>CAIXRL010000627.1 GCA_903921835.1 Candidatus Eiseniibacteriota bacterium
AGGCGCTTCACGCGCGCCATGAGCTCCTTGATGCTGAACGGCTTGGTGACGTAGTCGTCCGCGCCCATCTCGAAACCCTTGAGCACGTCGGCTTCGAAGTTGCGCGCGGTCATCACCAGCACGGGGATGTCGCGATGGCGCTGGCGGAGCTCCTTGAGGACGGTGAAGCCGTCCTTCTCGGGCAGCATGATGTCCAGAAGCACGGCATCCGGCTTCTGCTTGAGGGCGAGCTTCAGGCCCTCCTGGCCGCTCTTGGCCGTCAGCACCTCGTAGCCTTCGTAGCGGAAGTTATGAGCCAGACCGTCGAGCAGCCCTTCCTCGTCTTCAACGATCAGGATCTTCTTCATCGGCGCAGTTCTCCCGGGGCTCTTGGCCCCCGATGACGTCCTCGCGGCTCACACGTCGCGAGGTGAATCCTGGCCCTCCACCCACTGGGGCAGGATCAGCGTGAAGATGCTGCCCTCCCCGGGGGTACTGGCCACCTCGACGCGACCATGATGCGCGCGAACGATCTGATCCACAAGCGAAAGGCCCAGTCCGGCGCCCTTGACGGTGTGCACCAGGCCCGCCTCGACGCGCGCAAACTTCTCGAAAATGCGTTTCTGGTCCTCCGCTGCTATTCCGATGCCGCGATCCGACACCGCGATGCTCACCCATCCGTCCCGCTGGCGGACGATGAGCCGGACTTCCTTACGTTCCCGTGAGTACTTCACGGCATTGTCCAGCAGGTTGAGCACGCAGTGCTGAAGCGCCAGCGCGTCCGCCTTGAGCAGGGGCACGCGCTCGGGGCAGTCCACGCGCCACTCGAAGCCCTCGTCCTCGAGGCGCAGCCGGAAGCTCTCGAGCGCGGTCGAGATCACGTCGTGCACGTCCACGGGGCCGAGCCGGAGCGCCTGCTGCCCGGACTCCAGCCGCGCGAAATCGAGGATGTTGTTCACCAGGCGCGCCAGCTTGTCGCTCTCGCGCTGGATGGTGCGCAGGTACTTGTCGCGTTCGCCGTCCGTGCGGAAGCGGCCCATCTCGATCGTCTCGACGGCGAGCTTGATGACGGCGATCGGCGTCTTGAGCTCGTGCGTGATATTGGAGACGAAGCTCGACTTGGCCTGCACGAGCTCGATCTGGCGCACGATGTAGCGCACGCTGATGAAGGTGGCCCCGAGCAGGACGCCCGCGAGGATGGCGATGAGCGCGATCTGCACCGCGACGAACCGCGACGCCAGCGCCGCGGGCGCCAGGTCCGTGGGCGCGACGCGTACGCGAAACCCCTCGAACGGGCCCGTCATGTCGGCGAAGCGACCCGTGGGCGTGCGGCCCGGCTCGCGAACGCGGGCGACCTCGTGGCCCTCGCCGTCGAACACCTGCACGCAGAGGTGGCGCGTGGACTCGATCCCTCCGTACGTGCGGGGATTGGCGGAGAGCCGGTTGCGCACGACGTTCGCCAGGTTGGCCGCGATGAACGCGCGCGGGTTGAACCACCAGCCTCCGGCGCCCACCACGTCGCCCGTCGGCCCGCGCAGCACCACGGCCGCGAACGGGTGCGCGCGCTCGCCCGTCGGGTCGTCGCCGTAGAGCAGCATCTGCGACTCCACCATGAGCACGGAGAGGCCCGCCATGTCGTCGACGGGCACGAAGTGCGGCGCCTCGAACTGACGCGAGCGTGAGGCGAGCGCGCGCACGACATCCGGCGCGGCGCCACCGTCGCGCGCGACGCCCTCGGCGGGCACAACCGCGTCGCGCAACTGCGTGATGAGCTCCTGCTCGAACGCTTCCGTGACCATGGCCGACAGGTACTGGTCGTAGCGCGCGCTCTCCGCCTCGACCCCACGCGCAACGCGCAGCGTGAGCAGGGCCGCGACGATGGCAAGGGCAACAGCGGGCAGGGCCACCGCGCCGATGAGCAGCGCGAGCTTGTGCGTCCGGGGCATCTGCCTGACGGCGAGGAACGGGAAGGCCATGGCGGAGTCAGCCTAGCCCGGAGTATTCATGAACCGCCAGCCGAGAGTGCGAGATGTGCGTCAGACGCAAGAGGATCGGCCGGCCGCGCCGGAATCGTGTTCTCCACAGGATGAGGACAGCGGCCGGTCGAGCTTCGCAGCGGATGACGCGCAGATCGCGCTCGCAGGCGGCGGGCTCATGAATACTCCGGGAG
>CAIXRL010000628.1 GCA_903921835.1 Candidatus Eiseniibacteriota bacterium
TCGGCGCGCCCGCCCCGAACCCTGCCGCCGGCCGCTCGCTGCTCACGTTCGCGATTCCCACGAGCACGCACGTGCACCTGTCCCTGCTCGACGTGCAGGGCCGCGAGGTGGCGGTGCTCGCCGACGGCATGCGCGAGCCGGACCGCTATACGGCGGCGCTGGAGGCGGGCGACCTGCGCGCGGGGATCTACTTTGTGCGCATGCAGGCGGGAAGCACGAAGCTCACGCGACGCCTGGTGGTGATCAAGTAGTACGGCTGAGCCCGGCCCCACGAGTGCACCCCACGACCGCCCCGGCGCGACCTTCCTCGCGTCGGGGCGGTGGCGTTCGCGGCCACGGCGGAGCGAAGCGCGGACGCCGGCACACCGCTCCCCGGTCGAGGCCGTCCAGCGCAAGACCAAGCGCAAGACCAACCCTTGAACCCCGCTCGCCCGCTGCACTAGTCTGCTCCCGCAGCGCGCCCGCGAATGGCGCGATTCCCCGGCGGACCGCGCCGGGCACGAGACGCATCCACCCGGGAACCGGACCATGAGCGTCATCGACGTCGAGAAACTCCTGCAGCCCATTTCCGGCGACGCTCCCTGCGGCGCCGACCTCGAGTACGACGCGGGCTTCCTCGAGATGACGCGCGCCGCGGCTGGCAAACCCGCCCAGCAGATCGGCGGGCAGGTGATCGCGGGCGAGGAGCCGAACTGGAAGGACGTCCAGGCGCGCTGCCTCGAGCTCCTGGGCCGCTCGCTGGACCTGCGTCTCGCGGCGTTCCTGACGCGCGCGCTGGTGGGCACCGCGGGCCTCGCGGGCCTCGCCGACGGGCTCGCGCTCGCGCGCGCGCTGGTCGAGCGCCACTGGGCTGACGTGCACCCGCGGCTCGATCCCGACGACGACAACGACCCGACGATCCGCGTGAACACGCTCTCGGGCCTGGCCGATCGCGACCAGATGCTGAACGCGATGCGGCTCCTGCCGCTCGCCAACTCCCGGCGCGTGGGCCGCTACGGCCTGCGCGACTACGAGATCGCGAACGGCACCCTGCCCAAACCCGAGGGCGCCGAGACCGTGGCCGACATGGCCAGCATCGAAGCGGCGTTCCTCGACATGGACGTGGCCGAGCTGGAGGCCAACGCCGGCGCGGTCAAGGAGGCGATCGAGCACATCGCGGGACTCGACACGGCCCTGTGCGAAGCGGTGGGCGCGGGTCTGTCCGTGGACTTCTCGCCGCTCTCGGGCACCCTGAAGAGCATGAACCAGCTGCTCCAGCAGCAGCTCGGGCGTCGCGGCCTCGCCTCCGGCGCGGGCGCGACGGTGGACAGCGAAGGTGGCGGCGCCGCCGTCACGGGAGGCGCGCCTGCCATGAGCGGTCCCATCCAGAGCCGCGAAGACGTGATCCGGCTGCTCGACCAGGTCAGCGACTGGTACTCGAAGTACGAGCCATCGAGCCCGGTGCCGCTGCTGCTGCAGCGGGCCAAACGGTTGGTGAACAAGAACTTCCTCGAGGCGGTCCAGGACCTCTCGCCGAGCGGCGTGAGCGAGATCCAGACCATCGCGGGGGTGGACGCCTAGCAGCGACGCTTCATCCTGAGCCGTGCCGCCGGGCCGTGCGTCATCTCTTGACAGCCCGGAGGCAGGCCCTAGAGTAACAACCCGCTGTCTCACGGTCGTTTAGCGGATTCCCGATTTACGACCCACGACCCGTTCCTGGAGTCGCGCTCCGCGCACTTCGGAGAGGAGATGCCTCTTGGCCAAGCCGAGCAGCCAGAAGTTCATCGCGCGCAATCGCGCACCGAGGGTCCAGATCGAGTACGACGTCGAGCTGTACGGAGCCGAGAAGAAGATCCAGCTCCCGTTCGTGATGGGTGTGCTGGCCGACCTCTCGGGCAAGTCCGCGGACGAGCTTCCGGCGGTCGCGGATCGCAAGGCGCTCGACATCGACGTGGACAACTTCGACGACCGCCTCAAGTCCATGAAGCCCAAGGTGCAGTTCACCGTGCCCAACACGCTCACCGGCGAGGGCAACATGGCGGTGGACATCACGTTCGAGAGCATGGACGACTTCTCTCCCGCCAACGTGGCGCGCAAGGTGGATGCGCTCAACAAGCTGCTCGAGGCTCGCACCCAGCTCGCGAACCTCAAGACTTTCATGGACGGCAAGACCGGCGCCGAGAAGCTGATCGCGAAGGTGCTGGCCGACCCGACGTTGCTCCAGGCACTGGCCTCGGCCCCGAAGGCCGACGGTTCGGAGGGCTGAGACCATGGCCGAAGAGAAGGCCCAGGAATCCGCGCTGCAGGGCGTGACCTTCGAGGGCAGCGAGCTGTCCTCGCTCCTCAAGAAGGAGTTCAAGACCAAGACCGACCGCTCGCAGGAGTCCGTCGAGGCCGCCGTCAAGACGCTCGCGGCCACGGCGCTCGAGGCGACCGGCCTGATCTCGGACGACGCGCTCAACTCGATCGAGTCCATGATCGCGGCGATCGACGAGAAGCTCTCCGCCCAGGTGAACCTGATCCTGCACCACGCCGAGTTCCAGCAGCTCGAGGGCGCCTGGCGCGGACTGCACTACATGGTGAACAACACCGAGACGGACGA
>CAIXRL010000629.1 GCA_903921835.1 Candidatus Eiseniibacteriota bacterium
CCCGGCGTGCCGCGCGGCGCGCAGGCCCTGGCGCAGCCGGCCGGGCGGCGCAAGCGGGTCGGCCTGGAGGGTGGCTTTCGCGTGCGCGACCACTAGCCCGGATCATTCATGAACCGCCAGCCGAGAGTGCGGGATGTGCGTCAGCCGCGAGAAGATCGCCCGGCCGGACCCACCTTCGGTGGGTACCCCGGAACCGTGTTGTCCACACGATGAGGACAGCGGCCGGTCGAGCTTCGCAGCGGATGACGCGCAGACCGCGCTCGCAGGCGGCGGGCTCATGAATACTCCGGGCTAGGGCCTCGTCCTGTGCTACAAGTGTGCAGAGGCGCGCGGCGGGGAGGCGCGGAGCACGTCCGCGATCGCCGACACGGGCCGCGGGCTCGACGTGCGCATCGCGACCGGGTTCGCGGGACGGCTCGCCGGCCTGGCGTGGCTGCTGCGGCAACGGGATTGGCGCGTGCCTGACGGGCGCGCTGACGTTCAGGAGCGAACACGGCCGGTTCGTGGGACGATGCGGCGCGGGCGATCACGCGTACCGGGTGCAGGTGCGGTGGCGTCGGCCGCGAGCTCGAGCTGCACGCGCAGTACAACGTCATTGTCGAGGTCACCTCACCCACGGATCACGACGTCACGAACGACCACCTGTGCCTCGAGCGCCGATCCGGCTGCGAGCTCGTGCAGGTGCGGAAACGGGAGAGCGACCCACCATGAAGCCCGAAGCGACCACCATGCACGAGTACCTGTCCGCGCTTGCGGCGGACCGCCTGGAGGCGATCTCGGCGGTCCGCTACCTCGTGAACCGGAAGCTGCCGCCGGGATACCGTGAAACGGTCTCCCACGACACGATCGTCTGGATCGTGCCGCTGGAGGCCTGCCCGGACACGCAGAACGGGCAGCCGCTCACGTACGCCGCGCTGGCCAACGAAAAGAACTACATGGCGCTCTACCTGGCGTCCGTGTACAGCGATCCCCGGGCCGAGGCCGCGCTGCGCGACGCGTTCGCGAAGGCGGGCAGGAAGCTGGACATGGGCAGGTCGTGCATCCGGTTCCGGAAACTCGCGGACCTGCACCTGCCCGCGATCGGCCGCGCGGTCGCTGCGTGCAGCATGGAGGAGTTCGTGCGCCGCGCACAGGCCGTGCGCGCGGGCAAGCCGGCCGGGCCGGCGCATGCGACTCCGCCGGGCGCGAAGGCGAAGACGCCGCGCGCGAAGGGCCGGGCCGCCGCCAGGTGAGGGAGGCGCGGTCCCCATGATCCTCCAGTCGGGCTTCGCGCAGGTCGAGGGCACGCGGCTGTTCCACGAGGTTTCGGGCGAGGGACCTGCGGTGGTGCTGGTGCACGGGCGCGGCCTCGACCACCGCATGTGGGCGCCGCAGGTGGCAGCGCTCGCCACGCGGCACCGGCTGGTCCGCTACGACCTGCGCGGGTTCGGCCGGTCGCGCTCCGGCGTGAACGCCTACTCGCACGCGGACGATCTGGCAGGTTTGCTCGACCACCTCGGCATCGAGCGCGCCGCCGTGGTGGGCTGTTCGCTTGGCGGGGGCGCGGCGGTCAACTTCGCGTTGCTCCACCCGGCGCGCCTGCTCGGCCTGGTCACCGTGGGCGGCTCGCTGGGTGGCTACGCGTGGTCGCGGGAGTTCCAGGACACGTTCCGCGAGGCGCACCGGATCGCGCTCGAATCCGGACCGCGGGCCGCGAACGAGTTCTACCTCGGTTCGTCGCTCTTCGCGCACGCGCACCACAGTCCCGAAGTCGAGCGACGCACGCGCGAGTTGCTGCGCGACGACGACGGCGCCCACTGGACGCGGCCCGACCTGGGCCGCCCGCTCTCGCCGCCCGCCATGGAGCGGCTGGGGACCATCTCCGTGCCCGCGCAGGTCATGGTGGGCGAGTTCGACGTGCCCGACATGCTGGCCATCGCCGACATCCTCGCCGCGAGGATTCCCCGCGCCCGCAAGGTGGTGCTGGACGGGCTCGGCCACCTGCCATCGCTCGAGGACCCGGCGCGCTTCAACCGGCTCGTGCTGGAGTTCCTGGGCGAACTGCAGGCGTGAGCGCTCGTGCGGTCCCGCACCCGCGGGCCACCACGCCGCGTCCGCCGCACCGCGGCGCCCCGTCAGCCCGGCCGACGCGAGCGGGGCCGGGATCGCTCCCGGCCCCGCGTGCGTCATGCTGTGCGGCGCGCTACCAGCGCGGCGGCTTCGCGAAGCCCAGCTCGCCACTTTCGCGCTCGTGCAGCCGGTCGCGGTGGCGCCGGATGCCCAGCGCCTGCAGACCCGAGGCGTACTCGTAGCGAAAGTTGAGCGCGTCGGTCGGGTGACGCTCCGCGGTGAACTCGACGCGCTGCACGGGATCGCTGCGGTGTTCTCCCCAGCCGGTGCCGGGGAACGAACCGCCCTCGTCGTTGCGCGCCAGGCCGTCGGCCGCCGACTTGCGCTGCGCCTTCTGTTCGCCCCGCGCCTGGGGAAGCAGCATTTCACCGAGCGCCGCGCCGGGCGCCGGCGCTGCGGCGGGAGGAGGGCAGGCCTGTGGTTCCGCGCCGCCGCGCGCCCGGTCGCTGCCGCCCAGCACCTCGGCGTGGCCACGATCCTCGTAGATGAGCCGCGGCTTTGGCGTCCACCAGGCGCGCTGCTCGCGGAAGGCGAGCACACGGATCCAGCCCATGTCGGCGTTCGCCTGGCCGGTACGCTCGGCATACGAGCGCTGCTCGTCCACGAACACGAAGCGCTGGATGTCGTCCAGCGACGTGCGCCAGCCGCGGATCGTGGTGGTCTCCCAGGGGCCGAGCACGTACATCTGCTCGTCCGGAGAGAGGTGCGAGCGCTGCCCGCTGACCGCGTTCAGCCCGTCCACCGAGATGAGCACGCCCAGGCGCTCACCGGTGGTGTTGCGCAGCACGACCGCGTAGTTGCGGCCCGCGAACGCCTCGAAGTAGCGGCGCGCGTCCCCGCGCGGCGAGAGGTAGAGCGGGGCGGTGCCGCCGTCCACCTGCAGCTGGACGTTCACGGCCTGCCCCTGCGCCCAGTTGTCCTGGTTCCATTCCCAGTCGGCGCGCGCGGGACCGGCCAGCAGGGCGCCGGCGATCGCCAGGGCGGTGGGAAGCGTGCGGAGCGTGGTGCGATGGGTCATGGCGTTCCTCCTTCTTTCGCGTTCGGGGTTCGTTCCAGTGGAGCTTCGCGGGGAGATACGCCGCCCGGCGCGCGGTATTCCCCTGCATTCCGGGGCTTCCCGGGAGGATCGGGAGCCCCCGCTCAGGGGTCCGGCGGGCTTTCCTTTCGGATACCTGACACGGCCGGCTCCGTTTCTGCTAGAAATCCCATGCTTGCGCCCGCTCGGGGGGAGTCCCCGGGGCAGCGACCGATCGCGTCCGCGCCGCGGACGCCCCCGACTGCGAACGCCGTCCTCATGCCGAGAGGGACCGATGGATCACCATCTGACTGAAGAGCAGCGCATGATCCGCGACCTCGCGCGCACGATCGCCGAGGAGAAGGTCAAGCCGGTGCGCGCGAAGTACGACGAGGAAGGCACGTTCCCCTGGGACGTCATTCGCGAGCTGGCGAAGGTGGACCTGTTCCGCGTGCTCATCCCGGTCGAGTACGACGGCCTGTGCGAGAGCGGCTACGGCATCACCAACATGTGCATCGTGACCGAGGAGCTGTCCAAGGCGTGCGCCGGCATCGCGCTGGCGTTCGCCGGCACGGCGCTGGGCGCGTTCCCGATCATCCTGTACGGCTCGGACGAGCAGAAGCGGCGCTTCCTGCCCGACATCGCGGCCGGCAAGCGCATGGCCGCGTTCGGCCTGACCGAGCCCATGGCCGGCTCGGACGCCAGCGCGCAGCGCACCACCGCGCGCCGCGACGGCGACGACTACCTGCTCAACGGCACCAAGGTGTTCATCACCAACGGCGGCGAGGCCGAGATCTACACCACCGTCGCGCTCACCGATCCCAAGAAGGGCGCACGCGGCGCGTCGTGCTTCATCATCGAGAAGGGCACGCCCGGCTTCTCGTTCGGCAAGCGCGAGCACAAGATGGGCATCCGCGCCTCGGTCACCAGCGAACTCGTGTTCGAGGACGCGCGCGTGCCCAGGGAGAACCTGCTCGGCAAGGAAGGGCAGGGCTTCCTCGTGGCCATGAAGACGTTCGACATCTCGCGCCCCGGCGTGGGCGCGCAGGCGCTCGGCATCGCCGAGGGCGCGCTCGAGGAGACGCTCAAGTACGCGCACGGCCGGCACCAGTTCGGCCAGAGCATCCTGAACTTCCAGGGCCTGCAGTGGATGCTCGCCGACATGGCCATGGAGACGCAGGCCGCCAAGGCGCTCATCTACTCGCTCGCCGCGCGCATCGACTCCGGCGACATCAAGGACATCGGGCACCTCTCGGCCATGTGCAAGGTGATGGCGTCCGACGTCGCCATGAAAGTGACCACCAACGCCGTGCAGATCTTCGGCGGCTACGGCTACATGGCCGAGTACCCGGTCGAGAAAATGATGCGCGACGCCAAGATCACGCAGATCTACGAGGGCACGAACCAGATCCAGCGCAACGTGATCGGCTCGTGGCTGATGAAGGAAGCGGCGCGGCTGTCGGGGTAGGGGCGCGGCTGTCGGCGGCACGAGGCGAACTGGCCCCCGGAGACATGCCGGGGGCCTTGTCGTTGGACGGGTGCCGCTGGGGCCGAGCGGCGAGCGCCTGGTCCGACCCCGGTGAGCCACGCGCGTAACCGCGACCGCCGCCTGGCTTCGCGCGCTGACGACCTCGTGTTCTCCCGCGGGGAAAGACTGTCGTCCACGGTGCATTCCAGGGGGCCGCGGACTCCTATAATGGAACGGCGCGAAGATCCTCTTGATTCGCATTCACGGGGCGAAGCTCCTGAAGCAGGCGAATCCGCACTTCGAGGAAGTCCGCATGGCAGGCCTGATTCGCGGCAGATCCGTCCGCATCCCCCGTGCGTGCTCGTGGATGCACCGTGGCTCGAGCGCGGGTCGCACGCTCGCCGACGGGTCGAGTTCTGCGCCATCCCCGGCTTGCGCGCGAGAACGCGCGCCCAGCTGTCGGACGACCTCCGGCAGACACGCGGTCGGCGCCCTCGTGCGCACGCTGCACCGGCCCGGAACCTCCAGACCCACGACCACGAACGGGCCTCGCGGCCCGGCGATTTCCAGCGAGAGGAGACCACCCATGAATCCTGTTGCGCTCGAACCCGCAGCCGAGGACACGATTCGCATCCCGAACGCAATCGCGGCGCTCGCGACGATGGCGTGCATGCTCACCCTCATCGCGCTGGTGTGGCCGCGCAATGCCGGTGCGCTGGGCTTCACGCCGGGGCTGAAGCTGGACTACGCGACCGGCGTCAATCCCCAGTTCGTGGCGATGGGGGATCTGAATGCAGACGGCAAGCCCGACCTGGTGATCGCGAACCAGGGCGCCAACACGGTGTCGGTGCTGCTCGGCAACGGTTCCGGGAGCTTCAACACGAAGACCGACTATGCGACCGGCGCGCAGCCGTGCATGGTGCGGATCGGGGACATCAACGATGACGGGTACCCGGATCTGGTGGTCGCCAACAAGTCGGCCGGCACCGTCTCCGTGCTGCTCGGCAACGGTCTGGGCGCGTTCGGGCGCAAGACGGACTACCCGGTGGGGACGACGCCGTGCGCGGTGGCGCTGGGCGACGTGGACGGAGACGGCAGGCCTGACATCGTCACGACGAACCAGGGTGCGAGCACCGCATCGGTGCTGCTCGCCCGGGCCTCGGGCGGCTTCGCGGCGAAGCGGGACGTGGCGATCGGCGGCGCCACGTTCGCGCTCGTGCTGGCCGACGTGAACAACGACGGCCGGCTCGACCTGGTGACCACGAGCGCGGGGCTGGGCAGCGGCGCGACGGTATCCGTGATGCCGGGTGACGGCGCCGGCGGATTCGGCACGCGCACCGACTACACGACGGGTGCGAATCCCCAGTGCGTCGCGGTGGCGGACATGAACGGCGATGGCTGGCCGGATCTGGTGACGGCGAAGGCGGACGCGAACACGGTGTCGGTTCTGTTGGGCAACGGCTCGGGCGGTTTCGTCGCAAGGACGGACTACGTGACGGGCGGCACGCCGCTGACCGTCGCGGTGGTGGACGTGAATGGTGACGGACTGCAGGACCTGGTGACGGCGAACTCAAACTCGAACGCGGTGTCGCTGCTGCTCGGCACGGGCGCGGGCGCGTTCGGGGTGAAGAGCGACGTCGCGACCGGGACGCAGCCCGTGTGCGCGACCGTGGGGGACGTGAACGCCGATGGCCGCCCCGACATCGTCACCGCGAATGCGGGCGCGAACACGGTTTCGGTGCTGCTGGGCAACTCGGGCCCGCTGGGAACGGGCGGGTTCGGGCCGAGGTCCGACAACACCGTTGGGGCCTTTCCCGCCTCGGTCGCGATCGGGGATCTGAACGGCGACGGCAGGCTCGACCTGGTGACCACCAACGAGGGCACGAACACGGTGTCAGTGCTGCTGGGCAGCGGTTCGGGAGGCTTCGGGACGAAGACCGATTTCGCGACGGGGGCGACGCCGATCTCGGCCGCAATCGGGGACTTGAACGCCGACGGCAAGCTGGACCTGGTGGTGACGAACTTCAGCGCCGGCACCGTGTCGGTGCTGCTGGGCGCCGGCTCGGGCGGGTTCGGGCCCAAGACCGACGTCACGGTCGGGGTCAACCCCCAGGGGATCGCGCTCGGGGACCTGAACGGCGACGGGTACCTGGACCTGGCGGTGGCGAACTGGGGCGCAGGCACCGTGAGCGTCCGGTTGGGTACCGGCACCGGCGGCTTCGGGGCAAAGACCGACTTTGCTGTCGGGAGCTACCCGCAGGGGATCGCGCTCGGGGACTTGAACGGCGACGGCAGGCTCGACCTCGTGACGGCGAACAACACTGCCAACAGCGTATCGGTGCTGCTGGGCACCGGAACTGGCAGCTTCGGGGCCAACACCGAGTTCGCGACGGGGTCGGTCCCCGCCTCGGTCGCGATCGGGGACATGAACGGCGACGGCAAGCCCGACCTCGTGGTTGCGAACAACAACTCCAGCAGTGTGTCGTTGCTGCTGGGCACGGGAACCGGCAGCTTCGGAACGAAGACAGATTACGCGACAGGGGCGGGTCCGGCCATGGTGCGGATCGGGGACCTGAACGGCGACGGCAGGCTCGACCTGGCGGTGGCGGACCAGAACGCCAGCGCCAGCGCCGTGTCCGTGTTGCTGGGCAACGGTGCAGGCGGATTCGGGACCAAGACGGACATCGCCATCGGGACCTCGCCCGGGGCCATCGCGATCGGTGACCTCAATGGCGACGGCAGGCTGGACCTGGTGACGGCGAATCCGTCGACGAACGCGGCTTCGGTCCTTCTCGGTTTGGGTTCCTCCCATGTCCTGCTCTCCGCAAGCCCGAATCCCGTGGTTCTCGGCGCTCCATGGACACTGTCGGCGACCGTGCGTGCCGTCTCCGGCCAGGCCACGCCGACCGGCAGCGTGAGGTTCTTCGACGGTACGACGGCACTCGGCTCGGACTCCTTGAGCGGGGGTACGGTCGTACTCCACACGTTCTCCTTCGCGCCCGGCAGGCGATCCGTCACCGCGGTCTACGGCGGTGACGGCAGGTGCTTCGGACGCAGCGGCGATACGACCGTGGTCGTGGTGGCGACACTGAGCCCGGTGAGCGCGGGTGTGCGCGATGTTCCGAACGACCAGGGCGGGTACGTGAAGGTGTCGTGGACCGCGAGTCCGCTCGACGTGGTGCCGACGTACGGCATTTCCGATTACCGCCTCTGGCGTTCGGCGCCACAGAGACTGATGGCGCAGGCGCTCGCCGCCGGCCGCACGGTTGTCGCCGATCCCGAGACCGCGATCCGCACGGGGCAGCTCTTGAGCGCGATGGGCTACGCGTGGGAGTACGTCGGGACCGAACCCGCAGCGCAGTTGCCGCTCTACAGCACGGTGGCCGCCACGACGAGCGACTCGGTCGGCGCGAGCAATCCGCGCACGGCGTTCATGATCGAGGCCCGCGCGGACACGAGCCGGTCGTCGTCGCGCTGGTTCTCGGACCCCGACAGCGGCTACTCGGTGGACAACCTGCCGCCGGCGACGCCGTCTCCGCTGGCGTCGCAGTACGCGGGCGGCACGGCGAGACTGTTCTGGAGATCCAACTCCGAGGCCGACCTCGCGGGTTACCGCATCTACCGCGGCAGTGCGCCGTCGTTCGTGCCGGGGAGCGGGAACCTGGTGGCCGTGGTTGCCGGCACGGGCTACGTGGACGCCGCGGGTGGGCCGTACTACTACAAACTCTCGGCCGCGGACGTGCACGGCAACGAGAGCGCGTACGCGACCCTGCTGCCGAGCGGCACGACGGACGTGCACGGCGCGGGCGCACCGGTGGTGTTCGCGCTCGAGGGTGTGCGGCCGAACCCGTCGCGGGGCAGGCGGCTGACCGTGGCGTTCACGTTGCCGCTGCTGGCGCCGGCGCGGCTGGAGATGCTCGACGTGGGCGGGCGGCGTGTGGCGTCTCGGGAGGTAGGCAGCCTGGGAGCGGGCGCACATGTGGTCGAACTGGTTCCAAATCACGCACTGGCGCCGGGGCTCTACCTGCTTCGACTGGCGCAGGGAGCGAACGTGCGCGTGACGAGGGTCGCGGTCGCGCAGTGAGAGGGAAGAGACTCCTGCGCCGCGTCTGTGTCCGGGCAGGCGGCGGTGGCGGATCGGGGAGATCCCGGCGAGGCGGCTGCTCCGAGCAAGGTGCGGCAGCCGGAGTGCCAGGCTGAGGCAGGACTCCACGGGAGACCTCCGCGCGGATGATCGCACGCGGGCGGAACACCAGGAGGGCAGTCGCCATGTGAAGAGCCGCGCGAGCCCGGCCACGGGGCGCCCACGCACCGGGGGCCGTGCAGCCCGACTCGCGAGCCTCGGCGCACAACCCAGTCGGGCGCTGCGGGCGGTCGGCGCGAACGCCGGCCGCCCGTGCGATTCCGGGCGCGAGCCCGGACGGACCTGAAAGTGCGCCGCAGGTCCCTGGGAGTTCGTGTGGCAGATACGTTCATGCCTCGTGGTGGCCACAGGCCATGACGACTTCTCATGGACCGCCAGCGGGGAGTGCGGCACGTGCGGCAGCCGGACCGACCTGCGGTGGGTGCCCCGGGATCACCCGGCCGCGCCGGAACCGTGTTGGTGACACGATGAGGACAGCGGTCGAGCTTCGCAGCGGATGACGTGCAGATCGCGCTCGCAGGCGGCGGGCTCGTGAATAGTCGCCCTCGCTGCGGGTTGTAGGTCACGTCCGGCTGGCCGCCCGCCACCCGGAACGGCACGTGCCACGCCTGCGATTCGTCCGGCTGCGTGTCGTCGAAGAGCGAACCGCGCGTCATGGCCTGGATGCCGGAGTGGCGCCAGCCGCTCCACGGCGTGGTGACCTGCGAAGAGGAGTACGCGTCGCCGCCGTCGTTGTGCAGGCGATGGCGCAAGTCCGAGCGGCGGAAGCAGACCACGTCGTTGCTGCGCCCGGTGGTCACGGTCACCCTGACGGTGTCGCGGGTCCCGAGTTCGAGTACGCGCGGCAGCGAGTGCCACTGGAGCGGATCCGTGAGCCTGGTGCCCACGCTCGAGGTCGTGTGGGTGCGCAGGCTCTGGATCGAGGTCGCCGCTCCCGGCGTGGTGACGAACGCGGCCGCGAGGGCCACGACCTTCCACGGGTCCCTGCCGCCCAGATGGATGCGGCGCAGCACGGCCTTCCGGGTGAGCGTCTCGCCCGGCGCCTTGCGGATGATCCCCGCGGCGTCCCCCTGCGTGCTGTCGGTGACGCTCACGGGCACGATCACGAACGAGCCCGTCCCGTGCTTGTGCAGTGTCGCGACGCAGATCTTCGGTTTGCCGGTCGAATCCGTGTCGGCCCGCGCGAAGGCCCAGGTGCGCGTCCCGGACGTGAGGATGCGTCGCCACGTGAACGGGCGAACCGCGGCCGGGGCGGAAGCCCCGCCCACGGGGCGAACGGCACGACCGAAGCTGACGCCGAGACCGGGGTGGCATCCTCGGCCAGGTGCCCGTCCACGAGCGACGAGGCGCCGACCAGGCTGGCGCTGACCAGGGACTGCGGGTCGGTGGCGGCGGAGTCCATCGGCCGCCCCGGACGTCACTTGAGTTCGCCTTGCGGTCGCAGCGACCTGTTCCGGCCGGCGAGCAGCGGCTGCGTGACTGCACACGCAGAATCGGTCAACATGCGCTGACCATGAGTTCCTCTACGCCGCACGGGCCGACGCGATTCCTTCCGGGCGCGATGATCGCCGGGCGCTACCGCGTCGTGGCGCTGCTCGGCAGGGGCGGCATGGGCGAGGTCTACCGCGCGGACGACACCAAGCTGGGCGAACCGGTGGCGCTCAAGTTCCTGCCCGAGCGTCTC
>CAIXRL010000630.1 GCA_903921835.1 Candidatus Eiseniibacteriota bacterium
ATGGGAACCTGGCGGTCGCGATCTGGACCGACTTTGAGCCAGGTATTTTCTCAAGTGGACGGGTAGTTAGAGAATCAGAGATAAAGCGCTGGTCGACATCGCCTGAAGATGGCGGTTCGGCACTCGATGAGGCTACTCGCGCACGCGTGATTGAGAAGGTTCAGCAGTATTACCGTCATCACGGTCGCAAGTGCCGCATCGTGCCTTGATTCGGCCGCGCGAGCCATGGCCAGCCGGACGAGGTTGTAGCCGATCGCCAGCCCCCAGACCTCCTGCGACACGCGCGCGGGCGTGCGGCTGCGCAGGGTCTCCTCGCGCTCCAACGTGTGGGTTTTGAGCTCATCGAAGGCCAGTTCGAGTTCCCAGCGTTCGTGATAGAGGGCGGCGATCTCGGCGGCCGGATAGCGCTCGCGGTCGGTCAGGGAGGTGAGCAGCGTCTGGGCTCGGAACCCGCGGCGTTGGTAGCGCACGACCCGGACCTGCAGCGTCTCCGGCAGTTCCGGATGCGCACGACGGGCCTGCTTCGGCAGGGTGATCTCGACCAGGTGGTCGTTGGCGCCGAGCCGCCGCAGCACGCGCCACTTGAGCCCGGCCTTGGTGCGGATCAACCAGTGCCGTGAGCTCCCCTGGGTGTGCAGTCGGTGGAGCAGGCGATAGCTCAGGAAGCCGCGGTCGAGGACGGTCACCGAGTCGTCGGGGATCTGGTCCCACAGCGTCTCGGCCAACGGCACTTCGCCGGTGGTGTAGGGACTCAGGGCCAGCCCGGCCAGCAGGTGCGCGCGCAGCGCCATCAGGGCGACGAGCCGCAGTTGCGGGTAGGCGGCGCCGCCGCGACTACTGCCCGGTCGGCCGAAGGCGCTCTCGTTCTCGGGCGTGTCGGCAAGGCGCAGCGTCGAGCCATCCACGCCATACACGGCCAGCCCCCGCCAGCGCTGGGTATCCGCCGCACTCACGGCCCAGTGCTCGGCGGTCTGGCGAAACAGTTCGCGTACCGACTCGCAGCCCAGTCGCGCGCGGGCCTGCACGACGGCGCTGCTGGTCAGCGAGCCCGCGTGGCCCGTTGCCGTGGACCCGGGCAGGACCAGGCGGAGATGCCGGGCCACCTCCTGGATCGAGCGGTTGCGGCACAGCCCCATGCCGATCACCAGCCACACCGCCTGCTCGGCCGGCAGCTTGCGCCGGCGCACCGTCGCCGTGCCCGTTGCGGTCAGCGCCTGTTCGATCCACGCCGGATCGAGTGCCGCCGCGAACTGCTCGAAGTGGTCAGGCCATTCCCCTGCGCCGACGGCGAGCAGGGCCGGTCCGAGGTCCATCGCCTTGCCTCCCGCGTGGAGTGGTGCGCCGCGAGCTGACCGCCTGCCGTTCGCGACGCAGCAGTTCCCGATTGATCGCCGAGACCTGCTCGATGGCCGCCCACCACGCGTGGTAGTTGGCGACCCCTTGCTCGGCCCGATGGACCAGGGCGGTGGGCAACGAGATCTGCTCGGTGCGCCCGCCGGTGTGCGTCACGCTGAGGTAGACGGCCGGGTGGCCCTCGCCCGTGGCACAGCGGCAACCAGGCTTGCCACAGCGCAGCAGGCGGCGCACGACGCTGCCGCGCAGGATCTCCTCGAAGGGAGGCAGCCGCTTCAGCAACCGGCTTCGGCGTTCGAGCAGGCGTTTCATCTTACGCCTTTATAGACGTAAGACTACTGTTCGTCAAGCCCGCACAACTAGAAGTAACGCGTGGGCTTGCGCGGAGGCGGGTCGCTAACTTACCGGCATTGGGGTTAAGCCGCTCTCCGCCTTCCACGCGGGGTTTGCGCCCACGCGGATCGCCAGCCGCACGACCAGCCCCTCGTCATACGGGCCTCTGGGGCTGCTCTCGGCTGGTACGACGGTGCCCTTCACGACGCGACGCCCGCCGCCCACCCGGATCTCCAGTTCGCCCTCTGGGAGCATGAAGTCGTCGTGCGGGGTCTCGAACTCGACGACGAGCAGGTTTGGGCCCAGCCAGCGCACGTCGGACACGTCCATCCTCATAATCTCGCGCGACCGGGCAGAGTCCGTGCGAGACGGCCGCTCCGCTCGACGATAGCAAACGCCGCTCTCCATGGCCGAAAACTCCTCCAAGTCGGCAGCGCATCGGAAGACCTGGTCACTCCCGCCCAACGCCCCCGCCAGCCCCACGCCCTCCGCCGACACGCCCGCGGGCAGCTCGACCGCCAGCTTCACGCGGCGGCTCGGCTGGCGCGGGTCCACCGACGGCGTGTCCTCGATCGCGACCATGCTGGTGCGGCTGGTCGCGATCCGGTGGCGCATGCCCAGCGCCTCGATGCGCAGGTCGAGCGCGGCCGTGTCGCCGTGGTACGCGCCCGCGCGTCGCAACTCAAGCTCGCCCGCGCGCCGGATCTCCAACTCTCCCGCCACCGAGCGGCCGTACAGCGCGCCGAGCGGCAGCGGTGACGCGGGCAACGCGCCGGCCGCGCCCGCGGCGGGCACATCGATGTGCTGCACCCACGCCTGCGCCGAGCCCGCTAGGTCGCCGCGCACTTCCAGCGTGCCGCCCTCGCGACGCAGCTCCACCGTGACGAGCAGCGGCTGGCCGGCGAACACGTCGCGCAGCCACTCGCGCTTCTCCCCCACGACCGCACTGCCCTGGACGCGCACGCCGGTGAGCACAGGGCGTGCGGTGCCGGCCACCAGCCGCGCCGCCGCCGAGATCGCGGAGCCGTCGTCCCCCGCCAGCAGTTCCATGCCGCGTCCCGCCGCCGCGGCCTGCTGCGTCAGCGCGCGGTTGGGACTGCTGCCGACGCCCACCACGTGCAGCCGCACGTTCTCGCGGCCCGCCACCTTTGCGACCACCTCGGACTCGAAGCTGACGTCGCCGTCGTTGACCAGCACCACCTGGTGCTGCGCACCGTCGCGCGTGGGACGCACCGCCGCCGCGATCGCACTCGCCATCTCGGTGCTGCCATCGGCCTCCAGCCGCGCCAGCGCTTCGTGCGCGGACTCGAGCGCGCCGGGCGTGGCGTTGAGCAGGCCACGCGTGAGCTGGCGCACGTCGTTGGAAAACGCGAGCAGTTCGAACCGGTCGCCCGGCTCGAGGCTGTTCACCAGCCCGCCGGCGACGCGCTTCGCCAGCGCCAGCGGCGTGCCTTTCATGGAGCCACTCGCGTCGATGAGCACGGTGAGTTCGCGGTGGAGGAACGTGGCCGTCGCGGCAGGTGGCACGAGCGTAACCAGTGCGTAGCGGCCGTTGTCCCCGGCGAGACCGGCGCCCTCGACCACGCGCGCGCCGACCACGCCGGCGCAGGCTTCCCAGCGCACGACGACGTCACGGTCAAGGCGTTCTCCGTCGCGGAAGGCGACCAGCGCGCTGTCGCCGCCTTTCGTGAAGATGATTGCGTGGCTCGGCGAGTGGGCGACGCCGCGCGCGTCATCAGAAATGGTGAGCGCGAGGCTCACGCGCGCCGGGATGTCGCCGCGATCGGGGCTCAGGTGAGCCTGGTCCGCAACGCGGCCGGGCGCGCCGTGGTAGCGCACGCCCACCACGGTGGGGAAGCGGTACTCCCAGTGCGGCGTGTCGGGGCCGGGGCGCAAACCGAACCCGGGAGGCGGCGCGGCGCCGTCGAGCATCACGAAGTTCGCGGCAGGCGAGCCCTGCCGCGCGAACACGAACGCCAGCGGGTGCAGCACCTCGATCGTGATCTCGACCTTCGTGCGCTGCGGCACGTTGCCGAGCTTCTGGCGGAATGTGTCCGGACGGGCCTGCTCCAGCAGCCCCGCGGTGCGGCCCTGGAAGAGCGCGTCGCGATACGCCTGGTCGGCCTGCTCGCGCGGCTGCACCCCGGCGCGGATCACCTTTGAGCCGACGCGGATCGTGTAGCCGAGCACCGCACCGTCGGCCGGCAGCGGCAGCGTGTAGGTCAGCTCGAGCGCCTCGTCCCAGGGATTCGCGAACGCCTGCACCAGCGTGGTCGTGGCGATGCCGCCCTCGGCGCGCGCGACCAGGTCCGCCTTTTCGAGCGGGTAGGTGCGGCCGTCCACGGCGACCAGTGTCGCGGCGGGACCGGCATGGCCCTCAAGGATGGGGGTGCTCATCGGGGGCACTCCTCGCGATCGCCCCCTGCCGCGGCGCTCCGGGCGCTCCGGAGCTGCCGGCGTGCGGCGGCGTCACAGGGATATGTCGCGAGAAGGCGATCTGGTGACACGTCGCGGAGAGGAATCCTCCGGGCGGCCCGGCGCGAGAATCCCGGTGGCCTGTCCCGGACGTGACGCAGCGGTCCCCGGCCGAATGGCTGCTGAATGGCCGTGGAACCGCTCGGATGGGACACCAACACGATGAGGACAGCGGCCGGCCCCGCCTCCCGCATGTGCCCGGGCGTCTCCGGCGCGCGGACCGTCACGTCGCCGATCGCGATGGTGTCGCCCTCGCGCGACTTGCGGTGCGGTGACTGCACGTCGGCGCGCCGGCCGGGCGCGATCGTTGCGCCGGTGGCGGCGGCGAGGTCGCGGTGTCCCGGGACGAGGTCGGCGTGCAGGCGTGTCTCGAGCACCCGGCGGATCATGAGCCCGGGCACGGCGGCTTCCTCGAGGCGCATCTCGATGTCGCGCGAGGGATCCACGACCGCGGCCTCACCGCGATCGACGATCAGGCAGGACGCGTGCGCGAGGTGACGATGTAGAGAAGTGCGTGGTGAGCCTCCGGCGGCAGCCCGCAGCGCGGCGCCAGGCGGCCCCAGCCTCATCACCCCCGCGGAATCTCGACCACGAACGTCGTCCCGCGCGGCACGCGCGCCTCGGCCCGCACTTCGCCGCCGTGCCTGCGGACGATCTCCTGCACGATCGCGAGCCCCAGCCCGGAACCGCTCGAGCTGAGCACGGCGTCGGCCCGGTAGAAGCGTTCGAAGACGTGCGCCAGGTGCTCGGGCGCGATCCCGGGGCCGTCGTCGCTCAGTGCCAGGCGGAACCGTTCCCCCGCCTTCGCCGGGACGTGCTCCAGCGACAGCCAGATTGTGCCCCCCGCGGGCACGTACTTCAGCGCGTTCACGAGCAGGTTCTCCACCACCTGCTCCATGCGCCGGCCGTCCGCGCGAATCCACGCCTCTCCCTGCGCCCCCACCCACTCCAGGCCCAGGCCGGCATCGCGGAAGCGCGTCTCGAACCGCCTGGTGGTGTTGCGGCACAGCGCCATCCAGTCGAGCCGCTGCAGGGTCAGCGGACTGGTCCCCGCCTCCAGACGCACGAGATCGAACAGGTCGCCGGTGAGCAGGTCCAGCCGGTTCGCTTCGGCGAGCACGTCCTCCAGGTAGGTCACTCGCTCTTGCGGCGTGGTCGGGACCGTGGGATCGAGCAGCGTCTCCACGTAGCCGCGAATCGAGGTCAGCGGCGTCGCGAGTTCGTGCGTGATGTCGGCCAGCAGCCTGCGCCGCTGCTGGTCGTTCTCCTCCAGCTGGGTGCGCGCGGCCGCGAGGCGCTCCGTCATGCGATTGAACCGCTCGCCAAGCCGGCCGATCTCGTCGGGCCCCGGATCCACTACGCGGGCGCCGAGATCGCCTTCGGTCACGCGCGTGGCGAGGAGTTCGAGCGCGCGCAGGCGCCGCACCAGCAGGCGCACCATGAGCAGGCCGGCTCCGCCCGACGCGAGCACGGCGAACGGCAGGAACAACAGGAGGGAGTTCGACTCGGGAAGCGACCACGGACCTCCGTCCGTCGTCGTCCTGACCGCAACGACCTCGCCAAACGCCCGCGTACCGCTCACCACCGGCCGCCGTCCGAGCAGCTCGACCCGCAGGTCGTGACGCCCGGGCTGCAGGCTCGCCGGGCCGGGCGAAAGCGTCGCGACGTCCCGCGCGCCGCGGGCGTTCTCTTCGAGCGCAGGCGAGGGCGGGCGAGGGCGGCCGTTCCCCGGGGTCGAACCCTGGCCCGGAGGTCGCGGCAGCGGTTCGGATCCGGGCATCCCACGGTCCCCGGGACGCGCAGGAGGCTCGACCGCGGGCGGGTGGTCCGCCCGCGGCGGCCGCGGCGGTTGCGCGCCGGGGCGAGAGGGCGGCGACGCGCCGGCCCGCTCGCCGGTGACACCGTCCACGCGAACGGCGCCCGCACGGGCGGTCATCGAGCCCGACAGGAGGACCTCGAGCTGCCGTTGCAGCGCCGGCTCGGCCCGTCGGTCCAGCACGAGGTGCCCATCGCCGGCGCGGTAGGCCAGCAGCACGATCTCGCCCTCGAGCCGGTGCGCTCCGAGGGCGCGCGTCACCGCCTCGTCGTCGGTGACGTCGGGCAGCCTGGCCAGTTCCTGCGACGCGCCGGCGAGCGCCTGCTCGGCGCGGTCACGCACGCTCTGCACCTGGAGCGGGCGCAGCACGGCGGTGCCGACCACGGCCTGGAACACCGTCGCCGCGGCGAGCACGAGCAGGAACACGCCCGCGAAGGTCCAGAACAGGCTGCGAGTTCGCATGGCGTCCTCAGGGATCCAGGTCCGCGAAGCGGTAGCCCGCACCCCAGACGGTCTGCAGGTACTGCGGGTCCTCGGGGTCCGCCTCGAGCTTGCGGCGCAGGCGGCTCACCAGGCTGTCGATGGAACGATCGCCCACGATCCGGTCCCCGCCCCAGACCTGTTCCATGAGCGCATCCCTGCTGAACACGCGCCCGCGCCGCGAAGCGAGGAACCAGAGCAGGTCGAACTCCAGCGTCGTGAGCACGATGCGGACGCCATCGCGCGCCGCGTCCCGCCGCCCGGGATCGATGCGCAGGGCCCCGATGACGAGTTCGTGCTCGCGCGGCGCGTTCGAGCTGCGGCGCAGCAGGGCCTTCACGCGCGCCACCAGCTCGGAGGTGCTGAACGGCTTGGTCAGGTAGTCGTCGGCGCCGATCTCGAAACCGAGCACCTTGTCGCCTTCGCTCGAGCGGGCCGTGAGCATGAGGATCGGCACGTCACTGTCCCGGCGAACGCGCCGGGTGATCTCGAGGCCGCCGAGCCCCGGCAGCACCAGGTCGAGCACGATGACCGCGGGCTTGACGCGGTCGATCTCGGCAAGCGCCGTGTCGCCGTCGTGAGCCAGGCGGCAATCGTAGCCGGCGGCCTCGAGGTTCTTGGCGACCAGCGCGGCGATGCGGCGGTCGTCCTCGACGATCAGGATGATGGGCTTCATCGGGTGCGAGAGTCCGGGAGCCGCACCTCGAACGCAAGTTCCCGGACCGCCTCCGTCACCGTGCCGGCCGGTCGTCGAATGTCACGGCGGGCCTGGACGAGCGCCCCGGTCCGCCTGCGCTCGCGCGGTGCTCGCGCAGCTTCGCACGCTGTTCCACCGTGAGCACCGAGCGCACACCGAGCAGCGTGGCGACCTGCGCCTTGGTGATTCCCGAGCGCAACACCGCGATCCTGTCCAGCTGCGCGTCGATCGCGCGCGAGTCGGGAGTGTCGGCCTGGACCAGGTTGCGCAGGTCCAGTTCGGCGAGCCGTGCGTCGGCCTCCGCGCGGATGACCGCGCGCTCCTCCACATCCTGCAGGCTGGCGATGCGCGTGCGCTGCGCGTCCGTGAGACCGAGTTGCTCCAGGTCCCCCGGTGCCGGGGCGCGCAGGCCGGCCGGCGGCCCGCCCGGCCGGGGCGGCGCCACGTCGCCCGCCGCACGCTCGCCCGTTGCCGCGCGGGGCTCCTGACCAACCGCGCGCTGGCCGGCGCCACGACCGTCGCGGGCTGCCTCCTGAGCATCCACCACCCCGCCCAGCGCCAGGACCGACGCCAGCGTGAGCATCGAACCGACGAACGCCATTCGCTTCATGGTCATGCCCTCCTCCTTCTCGGGTATGGGGCGGGTCCGCGGCGATGGGGTCTCCCCCGCTCCTTGCAAACAGCATGGAACAGAAGTGTCTCAGAGCTTTGCCAGAGTCTTGAGCAATGGAGAAGCCGGCGATCCTCCGGGCGTGACCTCTCAAGAGCGCGTACCCCTTCCCGAGAATGCTGGTGTGGCCCTTTGACCCACGACTGGAGAGATACCCATGATTTCCAGCATCGCGTCTTCACTCCCCCCGCCTGTTCGCGTGAATGATCCTGGGCGGCCCCGAAACGGTGCCGACCCGGTCGCGACCGACATCGCCGCAGCGAGCGTCCAGCAGAACATCTCGGCTGACCTCAAGATCGTGACCAGGGACGGGGACACCGTGACGATCTCCGCCCGTCTCGATACGACTGTCACCTACGCGCCTGCGCGGCCCCCGGGCGGTCCCCGCCCCGGCCCCGAAGGTCGCGTTGGTCCCGAAGGTCGCGTCGGTCCCGAAGGTCGCGTCGGTCCCGAGGGCCCCGTCGGCCCCGGAGGTCGCGTCGGCCCGGAAGGTCGCGTCGGTCCCGGAGGTCGCATCGGCCCCGATCCGCGGCAAATGGGCGGAGAGCAGGTGCAGTCGCAGGGCACCTTCACCGTGCAGGTGCAGGGCGACCTGAACCCGCAGGAGCGGGCGGACATCGCCCGCGTCGTGAAGCAGTTCATGCACGACCTGCGTGAACTGGCGGGCGGACACGACGTCTCGGTCGCGAACGTCGGTTCGGGCAACCTGCAGACGCTGCAGAGCGTGCAGGCGTCCGAAAGCACGCAGACCACGGTGACGGCCGTGGCGATGACAGCCCGGCAGTAAAGACTCCGTTCGTGGCCGCCGCCCGGTGCGCAAGCGCCGGGCGGTCCGCTTTGTCCGGCGGCTCCCCGCGCGGGGCTCCTGCGGAATCGCGACTTGTGTAGCGGCTGCAACATTCGTGACAAAGGTCCAGCCGATCATTCTTGCGAGGCCGGGACACGGCTTCCGCGGTCGCTCGAGTGAACCTGGACCCAGCGAGCGCCGCGCAATGCGGACCGCTGCGCACCGATCGCACGCCGCGAGGTGCGATCCACCAGGAGGAGACCCGAGATGACGACCGGCCGTAGTCACCATCGCCCTGAGCGCACTGCCCACGCGACGCACGTTCCATTCACCTCGAAGCGGCCGACCGCGCGCGCGAAAGCGCTCCGTCGCGCGCTCGTGCTCGCACTGCTCGCCGCCGCAACCACGTTCCCGTCGGGCTGCTCGAAGCACCACGCTTCCAGCCTGGTGGCGCCGGCGAGCACGTCGACCGCGCGCATGACGATCACGCAGACGGTCTCGGACGAGGCGCAGCGGAACACGATCGCATTCGACGGCCTGGCGTTCCTCACCGGCAGCCTCGGCTCGCAGTCCTTCCTGCCGCCGGGCAAGGTCGCCGACTACTCCGGCTTCCAGTACCTGCGCGACAACGATCCCACCGATCTGGGTCACAACACGGATTTCGTCACCATCATCGCCTACAACGTGATGCACATCCTGAGCACGAGCCAGGTCGCCCAGCTCGTGGCCAGCGCGCGCGTGCAGGTGGACCAGATCAACGCCTTCGGCTACAAGCGCTATCCCCTGCTGAAGGCGTTCCGCCGCCAGTTCGACGGCGACCTGCCCACCGGCACCACGGGGCTCGACTCGGCGGCCGTGGTGGCATACACCGCCGACCTCTACCGCCTCGACGGACAGATCAGCTTCAGCCGGGCGCGCCTCATGGGCAGCATCCTCACCTCGCTCACCACCGCGCAGAAGGCTTCGCTCGCCGCCCTCAAGGCGAAGAACGGCGTGGGTAACTGGGACCGCACGCTGTCGGATCCGCTGCAGTCGCTCCAGCTCGATCCGGACGTCGGCGTGGCGGTGATGACCTACGCCAGCGAGATGTACGCCTGGTACGCCGGCTCCATCGAGGCGGACACCTACTTCTGCCCCGAGCGCCAGGGCACGTACTTCGGCTCGTTCTACCTCAAGGACTGGCCGGCGATGGGCAATCCCAACTACTCGATCAACGAGCAGCTCACCGCCAGCGCCGGGCAGAACTTCCTCAACGCCCTGCCCGCCCCGCAGGCCGCGCTGATCACCGGACTGGTGGACGTGCAGCGCAGCGCGCTCACCGAGCTCGTGCAGCGCCGGACCGACATCTCGACGCTGCTGCGGAGGTTCCAGGCCGGGCAGGTGCCGGACTCGCTCACCGTGATCGCCCTGTCCGCGCGCTACGGCGAGCTGGACGGCGCGATCGCCTACAGCTACGCGTCGCGCTTCTCCGCCGTCGCCCACGCCCTGGACAGCGCGCACAAGGCGAAAGTGGACTCGCTCGCCCAGCAGCTCGACTACGTGGCGCCGCCCGGCGGGTTCCTGTACTCCGCGCCCATCGCCATGCCCACGATCCAGAACACCGACTTCATGTTCGGCACCACGGCAACGAGCTCCTTCGTGCTGACCAGTTCTGTCGTGACCGAGGGCGGCGCGCTGCCCGCCGAGTACACGTGCGACGGTGACAGCTCGACGGCGCCGCTGCAGTGGAGCGGCGCGCCCACGGGCACGCAGAGCTACGCGGTGATCATGCACCACCTCGATCCCGAGGGCGTCGTCAAGTGGTACTGGATCCTGTACGACATCCCCGCGACCACCACGTCGCTGCCCACGAACGTCACGGGTGTCGGCACGCTCGGGAACAACTACGTGAACTCGAGCCAGGGCTACGCGCCGCCGTGCTCCGTCGGCCCGGGAGCCAAGACCTACACGTACACCGTGTACGCGCTCTCTGCGCCACCGGAAATCACGGTGGCGCCCGCCGAGGTGAGTCGCGACGTGCTGCTGGCCGCAATCAGCGACCGCACGCTCGCCAGCGCCGACCTGAACGTGGTCTACACGCGCTGACGACCCGATGACCTCCACGGCCGACGCGGCTTGGCGCCGATCGAGACATCCGCGGGCGAGGTCCTGATTGCGAGAGCTGATATCGAGCACAGGCTCGGGCCGCGCAGCGGCGGGCCGTCACCCGCGGATGCGGCGGAGCCGGGTGGGTCCAGGCGACGTACAACCCAGTCCGGGAGCGCATGCCGGAACTCGAGCGCGTGAACTCGACCGGCGAGAGGTACACGGCCCGCTGGAGCATTCCGGCAAGCGTCAAGCACGCCGCCCGGGCAGCCCGACGGCAGGCTGGAGAGCCCCCGGCAGCGCGGCGCCACTGCGCCGGATACGCGGAAAATTACATTGTACGGCAACCGTACAAAGTGAGATCATGGCCGGGCAGACGCGGGCGCTCCCCTCTCACGTGAGGCGCCCGCGATGATCTTGCCATCCGTCCCGATGCCCGGGCCGAAAATCAGGGGATACACCATGCGCACCCTCGTCATCGCCGTCGCCCTTGCGTTCATCGCCGTCGGGACTGCCAGCGCGCAGGTCGGCAACCTGATCTGGGAGGACAACTTCAACACGCTCGACAACTGGCTCAAGGTCCAGGGCAACGGCAACTGGGGCTGGGGCAACGGCGAACTGGAGTACTACAAGAACGAGAACGTGGACATTGCCCCCGTTCCCGGCGAGTCGGGCAACAACGCGCTGCGCATCATCGCGAAGGCGGAAAGCGGCCCCGGGATCGTCGATGCGTGGGGCGGGGCGCTCAACTACACGTCGGGCAAGGTCGTCAGCCGCTCCTTCGTCAGCGTCCGCTACGGCATGATCGAGACGCGCGTGCTGGTGCCGAACCTGGCCACCGGCGGCTGGCCCGCGTTCTGGATGATGGGCACGGCCACGGCGACGTGGCCGACGTGCGGTGAGCTCGACCTGATGGAGATGGGCGCGCGCCAGGCGTTCCGCGACGAGCACGACACGCACAACGGCGGCAACGGCCTGAACAACTCGACCGTGAACCAGTTTGTCGGCGCCAACGCGATCTGGGGCTCCGCCTCGGGCACCTCGATGATCGCCATCGACCCGGCCGACACGCTGAACCGCCCCTACTACAACTACGCCAACCCGCTCGCCGGGCGCTTCCTGATCTACCGCATGTACTGGGACTCGACCTCGATGCGCTTCACGGTCGTGGACAACGGCGTCGAGCACGACCTCTACACGCACCCGTTCGTGTTTCCTGCCGACGCGGAGGAGTTCCACCAGCCGTTCTACATGCTCATGAACCTCGCCCTCGGCGGCGCGTACACGGATGCCTACCAGCTCGGCAATCCCGCCAGTGGCGTGGCCATGTCGATGCCGTTGCCCGCCACGATGTACGTGGACTACGTGCGCATCTACCAGTACAACGGCCAGGGCGAGGTCACGCTCGGCGTGCCCACGCCCGAGCACGGCCGCTTCGGCCTGTACACGGACAACACCACGACGACGAACGCGCTCGTGCCCGGCGTGAACGCGAACATCTACGTGTGGGAGAACACGCTCACCGCGGGAACGATCGCGCCGTACGAGGGCGCCAACGTCCTCACGTGGAAGACCAACGGTGCGGGCTGGTTCGGCGCGGGCATCATGTCCTCGCAGCCCGCGAACGTGTTCGGGATGGGCGACGGATACCTCAAGTTCCGCATCAAGATCCCCGCCAACGTCACGTTCAAGATCGGCATCATCGACGTCTGGGGGAACCAGAACTACGTCAGCTTCCCCGCCAACACGACGACCTACGGCCTCGTGCGCAACGGCAACTGGGCCCAGGCGTCCATCCCCGCCACCGACCTGCGCGGCCTGTACATGGACCTGCGCATGCTGGCCTACGAGTTCGTCATCCTCGAGCAGAACGGCACCGGCTGCGAGTTCGCGCTCGACGACATCTACTGGGAAAGCGCCGTCGTCAACGCGGTCGGCCCTGTAGCGACGGCGCCGGGCACGCTGCGCATGGCGAGCGCGCCGAATCCCTTCGTGTCGGCAACGCAACTGCGCTTCACCCTGCCCGCCGCGGCGCCTTACGAGATCGGGGTCTACGACGCCGCGGGCACCCGCATGACCACGTTCCGCGGCATCGGCGCGCAGGGCGCCAACCTGGTGCGCTGGAACGGCCGCAACGATCAGGGGCGCGCCGCCACGCCGGGCGTGTACTTCTACCGACTGGCGTCGGGCGGTGCGACGACGAGCGGCAAGGTCGTGCTGGTGAACTGACGCGACGCCCGCGTCCAGGGAGGGCGTTTACATGAACGGACGGCGCGGCGCCGGGCGAGTCCGACCCGGAGCCACGGTCGCCGCGCTGCTGCTCGCGGGCGCCACGGCCTCGGTGTCCGCGGCGGGCACGGGCCTGCGCCCCCTCGGCCCCGGGCGCCCCGACTGCGTCCAGAGCAGCGCGGCGGGCGACCGGCTGCGGCCGCTGCCCTCGGTCCGATTCGAGCCCGGTCCCGCGCCTGCGGGCATCGTGGTTCGTGTGGAGCCGGACAGCCTGCGCCAGCGGATCGAAGGCGTCGGCGGCTCGCTGACCGAGGCGTCCGCATACGTGCTCGCGCACCTGCCGAAGACGGTGCGCGACTCCGTGGTCGCGAGCTTCTTCGGGCCCGGGGGCGCGGACCTCACCATGGCGCGGACGCACATCGGCGCCTGCGACTTCACCGTGGCCGGGAAGTACTCGTACGACGACGTCGCCGGAGACGACGACCTCGCGCACTTCAGCATCGCGCACGACAAGGCAGGCTTCCCGGGTGCCCGCGACCCGCACTACGCGCTCCTGCCGCTCATCCAGGACGCGCTCGCGCGCCAGCCGGCGCTGGCGATCGTGGCCAGCCCGTGGACGGCGCCCGCCTGGATGAAGGACAACGGCGCCTTCTACACGCAGGGCAAGTCCGGGGGCGGCCTGCTGCCCACCCACTACTTCACGTTCGCGCGCTACGTCGAGAAGTACGTCCGCGCGTACGCCGCCGAGGGCGTCCCCATCTGGGCGGTCACGCCGGTCAACGAACCGCTCGGCGTCGGCGGTCAGTGGGAGAGCATGGAGATGTCGCCCGAGCAGCTGCGCGACTATGTCGCCGGCGACCTGGGCCCGGTGCTCGCGCCCACGGGCGTCCGGATCCTGCAGTACGACCAGAATCGGGACGCGATCGCCGTGCGCTACGCAGGCGCCATGCTTCGCGACTCCGCCAGCGCGCGGTACGTCTGGGGCACGGCGCTCCACTGGTACGGCAGCACGATCAGCCCGTGCAGTGACGTGCTCGACGCCATTCACGATCTCGATCCCGCCAGGGGGCTCATCCACACCGAGGGCTGCGTGGACGCGCTGGGCGCGAAGACCAACTCCCCCGACGGACGCTTCGCCGGCTGGAACAACGATGCGTGGTGGTGGCGCAGGGAGGCGACGGACTGGGGGTGGGACTGGGCGGCGCCCGAGGACAAGCCGCAACACCCGCGCTACGCCCCGGTCCACCGCTACGCGCGTGACCTGATCGGCGGCATGAACCACTGGCTGTCGGGCTGGATCGACTGGAACATCGTGCTCGATTCGCGCGGTGGCCCCAATCACGTTGGCAACTGGTGCGCCGCGCCGGTAATGGTCGACCTCGCCACGGGAGACGTCTACTACACGCCGCTCTACTTCACGATCGCGCATTTCAGCCGCTACCTGCGTCCCGGAGACCACGTCGTGCGCAGCGCCGTCACCGCGGGCAACCCGGGGGCCGGCGGACTGCAGGCGCTGGCCGTGCTCGACAAGGCAGGTCGCCATCTGACCGTGATCGTCCTCAACGAGCGGGACGAGCCGCTCGCCTACGGCATCGAGGTGGGCCAGGAGCACGCAGCGATGTCCATTCCCGGCAACGCGATCCAGACGTTGCGCTTCGACGCGGACTCCCTGCGGAACTGAAGCCACCGCCGGGGTCGCGAGGGCGCCGGGCCACCCTTCACGCGCGAAACGGACCATGCCCGAGGATGACATGAACCGGGTCCTTCCCACCTCCGCGAGCGCGATCGTTTCGCTCGCCGGTGCTGCCTGCGCCTCACCTGCGCAATCCACGGTCCACCTGCTGCTCCCCGTCGAGGTCTACGAGGAGAAGGTGTACGCCTCGTGGCTCGGGCAGATCGCGGGAAACGTCTACGGGCTCGGCTAGGAGTTCCGCTTCATCGACCAGCCGGGCCCGGAAGCGATGCCCTACGGGTTCGCGGAGCCGATGCTGCGCCGCGTGGCGGAAGTGGACGGCGCGTTCTCGGACGACGACACCGACATCGAGTACATGTACCTGCTGCAGATGGAGAAGCACGGCATCGAACCGACCTACAGGCAGCTGGCCGGGGCGTGGAAGCACCACGTGCGCGAGCGCATCTGGGTGGCGAACCGGGTCGCGCTGTACCACGTGCTCGAGGGGCTCGACCCGCCGCTCACGGGTATGAAGGAGTACAACGACCAGTGGTTCCAGATCGATCCGCAACTCGTGAACGAGATCTGGGCCGTGACCGCGCCGGGCATGGTGGACTATGCCGCCGGCAAGTCGGACTGGGCGGCGCGCATCGTCGCGGATGGTTTCGGCGTGGAGCCCACCGTGTGCTACGGCGGGATGTACTCGGCGGCGTTCTTCGAGAGCGATGTCGAGAGGCTGGTGGACGCGGGCGTGGCGGCACTCCCCCCGGGCAGCCGGTTCGCCGAGACGGTGCGCTTCGTGCGCGAGCAGGTGAAGCGACACCCGGACGACTGGCGCGCGGCGCGGGCGGCGCTCGCCACGCGCTGCTTCGGCGAGTTCGACTACAACCGCGGCGCGTGGCCGGTGACTGACGCCAACCTGAACGGCGCGTGCGCGATCATGGCGCTGCTCTACGGCAGGGGCGACGTGCAGCGCACGCTCGACCTGTGCTGCGGCATGGGTTTCGACGCCGACAACCAGGCCGCGACGATGACCGGCCTCCTGGGCATCGCCCGCGGTCTCGACGCGATCCCAAGGAGCCTGCTCTATCCGCTGCAGGACGCGACCTGGGCGCTCCCGTTCAACGACCGGTACGTCAACGTCACGCGCGAGGACCTGCCGGATGCCTCGATCCGCGACATGGCCCGGCGCATCGCGCTCCAGGGCGAGCGCGTGATCCTGGGCCACGGCGGCGCGCGGGTGACCGTCGGCGGCCGGGCATGCTACCGGATCCCCGTGGCCGCGCGCTTCAACCCGCCGTTCGAGTTGAGCCCCCCGCCGGTGCTGCGCGGCGCCACGGGCGAACCGATGCACTACCCGTTCTACACCGGCCGCGCGCCGGAAGCCGTCACGTGGAGCGTCGCAGGTGCCCTGCCGGAGGGAGTGACGCTCGAGGCCGGGCAGCTGGCGGGCTCGCCCGCGCACGCGGGGGTCAGCCGCTTCAGGGTCCGCGTCGCCGAGGGCGGTCACGTGCTCGAAGTCCCGGTCGAGGTGCGGATTCGCGGCGCGAACCTCGCGCCCGATGCGATCGAGGTGCTCTTCAACCCGGACGCGCGGGACCATGACCTGTCGCTGCTGCGCGATGGGGACCGGCGCGAGCGCACGTACTACAGCATCGCCGATCACTCGCGACCCAGGCGGGACTGGTACGGCTACCGCTGGCGGGAGCCGCGCCGGATCTCGGCCCTGCGCTACAGCGTGGGCCGGCGGCAGGAATGGGGCGGCTGGTTCACGTCTCTTGGCGTCGAGTACCTCTCGCCCGCCGGCGACTGGCTGCCCGTGCGGCACCTGCGCATCGATCCGCTCCCGGACTTCGCCAACAGCCAGTGGCTCAAGACGAGCCGCGCCGACTACGACCTGTCGTTCGACCCGGTCGAGACGGTGGCCATGCGCATGATCGGCGACGCGGGAGGTATCGAGCCCGACGCGGGCAACCGGCCGCTCGGCATCCACTACTACACGGCGATCAGCGAACTCGGCGCGTACGAACGCTGAGAGACACGTCGCCGCTCTCCTACCGCCCTGGCGCCACCGCCAGCTTGGGACTGCGGTCGGCGCGGAACAGGCCCCAGTGCTTCTCGACCTCGGCGGGGTCGCTGCTGCCCTTCCAGTTCTCGTCGAACGCCTCGAAGACGAACGTCGTCGTGCGTGTCCTGCGGGCCCACGCGGTGATCGCCTCGTAGAACGTCTTCTGTTCCGCTTCTCCCGGGCGCCCCTTGATGTAACGGGCCTGGTCGCCTTCCTTGCCCACGCCGGTGGCCCAGCCGGTCTCGCCGAGCACGACCGCGTGCCCGGGATGCTCCGAGCGGATCGCGTCGACGCTCCGCGAGGTCCAGTCCAGCGCCTCGTCGATCTGCCTGCCGTTCCACATGGGATGCGCGTGCATCACGATGAAGTCCACCTCGTCCGCCACGGCATGGCTCGCGGGCTTGTTCCAGAAGTTGAAGTCGTCCGCGGTCGTCACCGGGACACGCGTGCGCGATCGCAACTCGCGGATGGCCGCGATCAGCGAATCGGGCGGCACGCGGTGATCCGACCACGACACCTGGGTCTCGTTGCCCACGCAGATCGATGTGACGATCCCGGGAAACTCGCGGGCCAGGCGCACCGCCAGCTCGATCTCGGCGCGGTTGGCCTCGCGCGCCTCGGCAATCGTCTCGACCACCGCGCCCGTCGAGTCGCGGCGGTCCGCCAACGCCACCCAGACGCCGAGCATGACCTGCATCGGCAAGTGCTCGTCACGGATCACGGACAGCACGGTCTTCGCGGCGCCCCTCGCGCCGTAGAGCCGGATGAGGCTCCAGCGCGGAGCCATCAAGTGGAGATCCTCGCGGACCTGCTCGCGCGTCGGCTGCTCGCCCGTCGGCGACTGGCCGTCGCGGTGCGGCCCGTAGGCGATCGCGTTGCCGATCCAGCGGCCGTGCAGGCGCGGCGTGAACGCGCGAACCCGGAACGGGCTCTGCCGCGGCGCGGCCGGCTGCGGCCCACCGTTCGCCACCGCGGCCCGCGGCGCCGG
>CAIXRL010000631.1 GCA_903921835.1 Candidatus Eiseniibacteriota bacterium
GACCGGGCACGCGGACGCCAAGTTCGGCGTCAGCGCCGCGGACGCGCTCGCCGCGTGGGCGGCGCGCGCGCGCTGGCCCCACCTGCTCGTGGACGGCGTGCACCTGCACGTGGGTTCGCAGCTCACCGAGACCGGCCCGCTCGAGGCGGCCGCGCACGCGGCAATCGCTCTCGCGCGCGCCGCGGCCGCGCGCGGCGCGCCGCTGGCGCACATCAACCTCGGCGGCGGCTTCGGCATCGACTACGAGGCGGGCCACGACGTCTTTCCGCTCGAGCACCACGCCGGGCTGCTCGGCGGGATCGCCGAGGGTGAGCCGTTCGAGTGGCGCTTGGAGCCCGGCCGCTGGCTGGTCGGCCCGGTGGGTACGCTGGTCGCCGAGGTGCTGTGGGTCAAGACGCGCGCCGAGGACGGTGTGGAGCGCCGCTTCGTCGTGCTCGCCGCCGGCATGAACGACCTCATCCGGCCCGCGCTCTATGGCGCGCACCACCGCGTCGTCCCGGTGCACCCGCGCGAGGGCGAAGCGCTGAGCGCGACGGTGGTGGGACCGGTGTGCGAGAGCGGCGACACGTTCGCGAGCGAAATCATGCTGCCCCCGCTCGAGCGTGGCGACCTGGTCGCCATCCTGGACGCGGGCGCGTACGGCGCCGCGATGTCGTCCAACTACAACGGCCGCGGCCGGCTCGCCGAGCTGGTGGTGGAGGGCGGCGCGCTGAGGCGGGCGCGGGCGGGGGAGGGGCCGGAGGAACTCCACGGCCGGCAGGTGGATGACGTACTTGGCTCGGGACCGGCGCCTCGTCAATAGGAGTGGGCGCCCGCCCGACGATACTGGGGGCTTCCTTCTGGCTCATCGTGAGGCGTCCCATGGGGAGGACACTTTCACGTTGCAGTCAGGGCGGACAGAATCATGTGGCAGAGGCACTTGCAATCGAAGACTGGATTTAATGGGCCCGGTGGGTGATTCTGCCGTCCGCTCGAGTCCGCACGACAACTCCGGGCCGCACCATGGCGCACCGTCATCGAGTTCGTCCCATTCGCAGGAGGTGCTTGATGCAGCAACGCCCCGACCGGTGGCGTTCAGTCCTGGCCACCGTCATCCTGTTCGCGCAGCTCGGCTCCACACTCGCACCGGCGGCCTGCTTCGCGCAGGCCGGTTCGACCCCGGCCACGGGCGCCCGTGCTCCGAAGTCCGCATCGGGGCCCACCGTTCAGCGTGGGCAGGAGTACTACGAGCAGGCCCGCTTCGACGAGGCCATCACGCTGCTGCGCGACCTCGTGGACCGCGGCCAGCTCTCGGGCGCCGACCTGCAGAAGGCGCGCGAACTGCTGGCGCGCGCCTACGTCAAGAAGGGATACCCGACGCAGGGCAAGGAAGTCTTCAAGGCCATCCTGCGGGACTCGCCGGACTGGCGGCCGGATCCCATCCGCGTGCCTCCCGATGAGACTGCCGTGTTCGAGCAGGCGCTGAAGGAGTTCCAGGCGGACAAGGTCGTGGCCCCGCCTGCGACGCCCGCACCCGGCGCCGTGACGTCCCCCGTTGCCGTGCCGGCCCAGGAGTCGAAGGCGACAAAGGCACCCAAGCCGCCCAAGCCGGCCAAGGAACCCAAGCCGGCCGTCGCGATGAATGATGGGAGCAAGAAATCCAGCAAGAAGCTGTGGTACGTGATCGGGGGCGCTGCGATCGTTGGCGTCGTCGCCGCGGCCGCGGGTGGGAGCAAGGGTGGCAAGGCTGCCCCGACGCCGACCCCAATTGCAACCCCGCTGGGCGGCTTCCCCGGGACTCCGTAACCGCGGCGCGGATCGCACTCTACCCATTCAATCGACCTGATGAACGTCCTGCTCTCGATCTCGACGGAGGGAATCATGGCTCGCTTCACGAAACTCGCGGCACTTGGGCTGGCGCTCCTGCTCGCCGCGTGCTGTACGGCGCTGGCCGCCACCCCCAACCTGCTCCAGTACCAGGGCCGGCTGACCGACGGTGCCGGCTCGCCGCTCAACGGTGCTTTCAACACGAACTTCACCATCTACTCCGACTCGACGGGGACCACGAGCCTGTGGACCGAGATGCGCCCCGTGACCTACGCCAACGGCTTCCTGAGCATTACGCTCGGGACGGTTTCTCCGATCAACGCAAGCGTCTTCAATGGGGTCGATCGTTTCCTCGGCATCAAGGTTGCGCCGGATGCGACCGACATGCTGCCGCGGCAGCGGATCGCCTCCGTCGGTTTCGCGATGCGCGCGGGCATGGCGGACAGCCTCTCGGTCCTGATCACCACTGCCGGCATCGCGGACTCGGCGATCACGCTGGCCAAGATCGCCACCGGCGCCGTGGGTACGGCGCAGGTCGCGGACGGAGCGATCACGTCGGCCAAGATCGCCGCGGGTGCCGTGGGCGTCGCGGACGGGTCGATCACGTCGGCCAAGCTCGCCACCGGCGCCGTGGGCACCGCGCAGGTCGCGGACGGAGCGATCACGTCGGCCAAGATCGCCGCGGGTGCCGTGGGCGTCGCGGACGGGTCGATCACGTCGGCCAAGCTCGCCGCCGGCGCCGTGGGCACCGCGCAGGTCGCGGACGGAGCGATCACGTCGGCCAAGATCGCCGCGGGTGCCGTGGGAGCCGCGCAGGTCGCAGCGGGCTCGCTCACCCATGCCAAGCTCTCGGACGGCCCTGGAATCTCGAGCTCCGTGGCCAACCGCGCCGGGTCGATCGCTGCGAACGCCAGTGCCGTGATCGACTCCGTGGATATCACGATCCCCGCGGCAGGGTACATCTTCCTGCAGACCTCGGGCACGTGGTACATGCCGCATGTGACGATGACGAGCAACTACTGTGAATGGTCGATCAACGAGTCGCGTTTCGTAATCAACTCGAGCGCCGGCTACCTGTTCAGTGCGGCGCCCACGGGTGCGCCGTCGACCAGTTGGTACTCCGGAGCCATCGCCCTGACGATGGTTGTCGCCAAGGCCTCCGCCGACACCTACCGCTTCTATCTCAACGCGGGGACGATCGGTGAGGGCTACAACTGGGAGTACGTCACCACGACGGCCATGTACTTCCCCGCCCTGTATGGATCAGTGAGCGCACCGTCCCTGGCGCCGGCGTCCGGTGTCCGGCCAGTGGGCGACGCTACCGGGCAGCGTTGATCCCCGCGAACTCCTTCGATCACAGATCGACTCAAACGTCCTCAAGGAGGAACGCGTGAACAGGAAACGTAGCATTCGAACGAGCGCAGGCGGCCTCGCGCTCGTGCTCGCGACGCTGGTCGCGTGCACGGGCCCGGCCCTGCGTGACGCTTCGGCGCAGGCCAGCAGCGCCACGCGCAGGCTGACGTTCGGCGGCATGATCGGCGCCGGAGACAGCAGCCACACTGCGGCACACGCGCTCGTCGGCCAGACCGGCGGCGCGCCGGGCTCGGGCCGTGGCTCGAGCGCCACGCGCGATGGCGTGCCCGGCATCGTCGGCGGCGTCTATTCTTCGCTTGCCACCACGCAGGTGGCCACGTCGGCCAACAAGTACGCAGGCGTTGCCTTCCCGGTGACCGCCGCCGTCAGTACCGTCACCGGCATCTTCGACGAGCTGGGTGCGTACGACAACACCAAGTGGAGACTGGGGCACTGGTCTCCCGCGGACTCGGCCTACATGGAGCCGGGACCAGCAGGGGCCCTGAACCTGGCCAACATCTCGGCGGGTCAGGGCTACTGGCTGATCACGAAGGGTGCGGAGATCGTGGCCGCCACCGGCCTGCCAGTGCCGGCGGAGCCGTTCCGCATCCCGATTTTGGGCACCACGGTTGCCCCGCCCCAACCCAGGGCTGCGGCATGGGGTGCCTGGAACCAGATCGGCAATCCGTTCCTGTTCCCCGTGGACGTCAGCGCGCTGCAGGTCACGGACGGCACGACGACCGCCAACTTCAACACGAACACGTGGACCGAACATGGCGTCAAGGGCTGGGACCCGGGAACCAGCGCATACGTGGATGTCACGGTCCTGAACGCCCGCACCGCCTACTGGGTGCGAAAGCTGAACGGCATCTCGGCCGACATCGCCCTCATCCTGCCGTACCAGGCGAGTGCGGCCGGCTCGACGCAGCCGGCGCTGGCGAAGCCGGCGGGCGCGGACTGGGCCGTGGCGATCACCGCGCGCCAGGGCGATCGGAGCTGCGAGCCGATGCTGGTCGGCGCGGCCGGGCACGCGCCGGGATCGCGGAACCCGCTGAACTCCTCGCGTGCTCCGGCGCCGCCGGGTGGCGCGTTCCTGAGCCTGCACCTGCCCCGAAGCGAGTGGGGCGGGGACTACGTTCGGGTGTTCCAGCCGCAGGCGGATCACATGAGCTGGGACTTCGTGGCCGCGGGCGGGGAAGTTCCGGGCGAGATGGCGCTTGCGATCGCCGGGTTCGACCTGCCCGCGGGGACGCAGTTGTCGCTCACGGACATCGCCGCGGGCACGACGCGTGCGGTGACGCCGGGAGAGACCGTCACGATCGCAGCGACCGCCGCGCCG
This sequence comes from Candidatus Eiseniibacteriota bacterium, assembly GCA_903921835.1. Taxonomy (GTDB): domain Bacteria; phylum Eisenbacteria; class RBG-16-71-46; order RBG-16-71-46; family RBG-16-71-46; genus CAIXRL01. The sequence continues at coordinate 4,499 of CAIXRL010000631.1, forward strand.
CGCGCATTGCGGCTCGAGGCGGTGGCGGCGGGTGCCAGCGGACCGGCGCCGACGATCGTCCACGACGCCCTGCGATATGCGTATCCCAATCCGTTTGCCTCCAGCATGGGGCTGACGTTCGCGCTCTCGAGCGTGGGGGACATCCACGTGGACATCTTCGACCTGCTGGGGCGTCGCGTGCGGCAGCTGGAACGCGTCGCGCAGGGTCCCGGCGAGCACGTCCTCGTCTGGGACGGGCACGACGCCGGTGGCGCCAACCTGCCGAGCGGTGTGTACCTGGCGCGCTATCGCGCCGGGGCGGCGGCCGGCGTGCGCCGGCTGGTGCGGGTGGAGTGAGTTCGGGCCGGGCGCCCCGCGCCGGGCTGGTCACGGAGCGGGATCCGGCGAAGGAAGTCGAGGATCGGCAGCAAGTCGGGACAGGGGAGCGCGGGTTCGTCCCGCGCTCCCCGTCTCATGGGTGCGCCCGGCACGCCTGTCCTCATTCGAGGTCTCGATGGCCGGGGACGGGTCGGCGGTGCGGCGGGCGAGTGCGCCTGGCATCGCACCGGCTGCTGGCGCGGCATGACGCGGGCCTGCTGCACGGGGGAGCCTCGGGCGCGGCGTGCACCGCTCGGTGTGCGTGTTCGTGGGCGGCGCCATGCTGATCACCAGCGGCAGCGGGCGGTTCGAGGTGAGCGCATTACCGAGGACAGCTTCACGCTCGCCGAGGCGGGCATGCGACTGCGCGGACCCGGCGAGATGTGGGGCGCGCGCCAGGGCGACCGGCCGCGCTTGAAGCTCGCGAACCTGGGGCGCGACGAGGCGCCGCTGCTGGCGGCATGCGAGGCCGCGCGTGGCGGCGGGCGATGACGCGGCGCGAGCGTGCGGCGCGAATTCGCCCTTGACGACAAATCGGGCTCGAGTTGCCGCGGCGCGAGAGTGGTCTGCTGGCGGCGCGCCAGGGTGCGACGGGCTCGCGTGCGCGGCGTGTCGCAGCGCTCTTGCGTTTCGTTCTCGCGCGGCGCTGCGTTCCGAGGCGTGCGGGCAGCTGCGAGCGTCGCAAGCACGTGTGGGAGAATGCTTGCGTTCCCGCGACTCGCCCCCGCGGTGGTTCCAGCATAAAGGTCCATGAAGTGGACCGTCTCGCCGATCACGTCGTGCTTCGCGCTCTGGCTTCGGTCGTGGCTCAGGGCTGCGCCAACACCGCGGAGACGCTGGCCTGCATCGCCGTCGCGGACGAGCGGAAGCTTCACCTGCAGGCGGCGTATTCCTGCATGTACAAGTACTGCCTGGGCGAGTTGCACATGTCCGAGGACGCCGCCTTCAAGCGTATCCAGGCGGCGCACGCCGCACGGCAGTTCCCCGTGCTCTTCGACGCGGTGGAGTCCGGCCGCCTGCACCTGAGCGCCGTTGGCCTGCTGGTGCCACATCTCACCCGTCAGAACGCGGCCGGGCTGATCGCGGCTTCGACGCACAAGACCAAGGCGCAGATCGAGACGCTGCTCGCCGAGCGTTTCCCGCGGCCGGACTTGCCGACGCTCGTGATGGCAATCGGCCCGGCGAGCGTCACTCGTCAGGAAGATCAGGGCCATGCGTGTGAAGGCACGGCGCCACTTGCCCCGGGGCAAGTAGATGTTATCGATGTGCAACGCGTCCCGGTGCCGGTGCCCCCTATCGCCCCGCGCGCGAAGGTCACGCCGCTCTCGCCCCAGCGCTTCGCGCTTCAGGTCACGATCCGGCAGGAAACACATGACAAGCTACGCCGCGCCAAGGAACTGCTCGCGCACGCTGTTCCCTCCGGGGATGTGGCGGAAGTGCTCGACCGGGCGTTGGACGCGCTGATCGAGAAGCTCGAGCGCCGCCGGTGCGCGGCCACTGATCGGCCGCGTCCGCGGCGCAGCGCGGCGAAAGGGCGGCGGATCCCGGCCGAGGTGAAGCGGGAAGTGACGAGACGCGATGGCGGCCGGTGCACGTTCGTGAGCGGGAACGGGCGCCGTTGCGAGGAGCGCGGGCACATGGAATACGACCACGTGCAGCCGGTCGCACGCGGAGGACGCTCGACCGTGGCAAACATTCGCCTTCGCTGCTCAGGCCACAACCAGCACGAGGCCGATCGCGTGTTCGGGAAGGGTTTCATGGACGAGAAGCGGCACGAGGCGCGGGCGGGATCCAGGTCGGTTCCGCTGCCGATCGGGACCTGATGCGCTTGCTTCTGGAACTCGAGTTCAGCCCCGGCGAGATTCGCCTGGCCCCGGCCAGCGCGCGCAACTCGCTGCCCGGCGCGAGTCGACCTGACGCGTCCGGGCTGACGCGTCCAGGCTATGGAAGCCTGCCAAGGAGCGGTACCTTGCCCAAAGTCCCGGCAACGGGCTTCGAGGCCCGGGGAGGCCAGAGCATCGGCTTCCTCAGCCCTTCGCCGCGCCCCCACCCACGCGCATCAGCTCGGGGCACCTGCGGCCCCAGGCAATCGCCAGCGCGCCCGCGCCGCCGATCACGACCGCGGCGATCAGCAGCGCGGCCGTGGTGCCGAGCAGTGGCGTCGCGGCCGCGGCCATCCACAGCGAGAGCTGGTTGGTGCCGCGCATGGCGAAGTCGCGCAGGCTGAACACGCGGCCGCGCTTGCTCAGGTCGGTGCCTTCCTGCAGAAGCGTCTCGGTCAGCACGAACGCGGGAGCCGCGCACAGCCCGATCAGGAACGCCGCGATCGCAAACACCGCGAACCGCGTCGTCACCGCCATCACGATCAGGAAGCCGCCCGCGGCCAGCAGCCCGACGCCGAGCACCAGCGGGCGCGGCAGCGTGCGGGCGCGGGCGTTCACGGCCCACGTTCCGAGTCCTGCTCCGACCGCGAACGCGGCCATGAGCAACGACAGCCGCTCCGTGCCCGGCACGCTGGCGGCGCGCTGGATGTGCTGGATGCCGGCCACCTGCAGGAACCCGCCACCGGCCCAGACCGCGCCGAGTGCGATGAGCGCCAGCCCGACGGCCGGGCTGCTGCGGACGACGCGGACGCCATCGAGCACCTCGTGCAGGTACCCGGACGGCGCGGACTCGTCGCGCACGGCGCGTGGCCGGGAACGGTAGCGGATGAACGCGAGCGAGCCCACCGAGACCATGTACGTGACGGCGTTCACCCACATGACCACGGTCCAGCCGAGGTGGTCCACCAGCCAGCCGCCCGCCAGCGCGCCAACGCCGGTGGCGACGATGCCGGCCACCGACAGCAGCGTGTTGGCGGCGAGCAACTGGTCCGGCCCCACGATCTCGGGCGTCATGGCGCTCTTGGCGGGCAGAAAGAAGACGTTGCAGGTGAAGAGCAGGAACACGACCACGAACACGACGCTCACCGAGTGCGTGGCCGCGTAGCCGATCGGGATCAGCACCACGAGCAGCGCGCGCAACGTGTCCGAAACGAGCAGCGTGCGGCGCAGGTTCCAGCGGTCCACCCACGGGCCCACGAACGGCGCGAACAGCAGGACCGGCAGGAGCATCACGGTGCCGAGCAGGCCGAGCAGCACGCTCGATTGCCTGATGTCGGCGAACGCCCGCGTGTGCTGGAGCAGCAGGCCGTTCAGGGCGAGGAAGTTCAGCCTCTCGCCGAGGATCGAGATGAGCTGCCCCCACCACAGCGAGGCGAAGTTCCGCTGGAGCAGAAGCGGGCGCCGGGCCGCCGGCGTCGCGCTCGGACTCGGGCCGGCCGGGCTCTTGGCGGGATCAGGCCGCGCTGTGTCCGGCGAGCGCCGCGCGGTGCTCGCCGACCGCGTCGCGATAGACCGCCTCGATGCGGTCCACGACGCGCGGCCACGCGAAGTCGAGCGCGCGCTGGCGGCCCGCCTCCGCGAGGCGGCCGCGCCGGCCCGGGTCGTCCACGAGCAGCGCCAGCGTGCGCTCGAGCGCACGCACGTCGCCGGGCGGGAAGCAGGCCGCGTTCTCGCCCGGCGTCACCACGGTGCGGTAGCCCGGGATGTCCGAGCAGACCAGCGCGCGGCCCGCGGCCATCGCCTCCACGAGCACGATGCCGAAGCTCTCGTTGCCGGTCGCGGGCGAGCAGAACAGGTCGCCGGTCGCGTACCAGCGCGGCAGGTCGGCGCTCGGGACGTGACCGAGGAAGTGCACGTGACGGCGCGCGTCGTCGGCGACCTGGGCCTCGATCTGCGGCCGCAGGTAGGAATCGCCCACGACCAGCAATCGCGCGCGTCCGTCGGTGCGCTGGATCACCTCGGGCATCGCGGCGATCAGGTCCTGAACGCCCTTGCGCGGGTCGAGCCGGCCGACGAACAGGATGTTGACCTTGTCCGGGTCGCGCCACTGCGGGAACGGCGCCACCAGCGGGTGGAAGCGGTCCACGTCCACGCCGTTCGGGATCACCTCGTAGGGCCCCGGGTAGTAGAGCTCGGCAGTGGCCAGCGCGGTGGTGGAGACGGCGATCCTGCCGTTGAGCCTGGCCATCAACGGGCCCAGCGCGGGCTGGAAGAAGTCCTGCATCGCCGTGCGCCCGCCGGTCGAGTGGAACGTGCCCACGACGGGCCGGTCGCAGACCTGGACCGCCATGACGGGCAGCGTCGGCGCGCTGGGGCAGTGCACGTGCACGATGTCGAGGTCGAGTTCGCGGATCGCGCGTCTGAGCTGGCCCTTGAGGCCCCAGCCGATCGTGAAGTCCACGAACGCGCGGTTGAACGGCACCAGGATGTTGTACCCGATCCGTCGCACGCCGCTCGCATCGCCCGTCTCGCCCTTGCGGAAGCGGCTCGTGAGGATGGTCACCTCGTGGCCGCGGCGCCGCAGTTCGACGGCGAGCGCGTGCACGTGCTCGGTGACGCCGCCGTAGCGCGGATAGTAGGACTGGGAGACGATGCCGATTCTCACGCTTCGGCTCTCCGCCCCTCCCCGGACAGCTCGGCGGCCGTGCTGGGCGCCGCTTCCCACATCGGGCGGAAGATGCACCACTGATCGACGTGCTCGCGGATGTGGCGCTCGATCGTTCCCGCCACGGCCTGGTTCAGCGCGGCGACGGTGGGGAAGTCGGCGGGATCGAGCGGCTTCTCGAACACGATGCGGAAGCGGCCGGGCCGCACGCGCTCGCCGTAGCCGCAGATCACCAGCGCGCCGGTGCGCTGCGCGAGCACGCCGGGGCCGGCGGGGAAGCTGTAGGTGCGGCCGAAGAACTCGACCTCGACGCCGTGCGAGTAGATGTCGCCGTCCACCACCAGGGCCACGAGGTCGTTGTGCTCCAGGGCGCGCAGCAGCTTGCGGAAACCGTCCTCGGGCGACACGGTATGGATGGACAGTTCGCTCTTGGTCTCGCGCACGGCTCCCGACAGCCAGCGGCCCATCTGGACGCCCGCGACCGCGTGGAGCGTGTAGCCCATCTGGGCGATCATCACGCCGCCCAGCTCCCAGTTGCCGATGTGCGACGAGGCGAGGATGACGCCGCGGCCGCGCGCGACGGCCTGCTCCAGGTGCTCCCTGCCGACCACCTCGACGCTCGCCGTCAGCTCCTCGCGCGAGAGATGCGGCAGGCGGAAGAACTCGAACATCATCCGGTTGTAGCTGCGCATCATCCGGCGGGCGATGCGGGTGCGGTCGCGGCGGGAGGCTCGCGGCAGCATCACCGCCAGGTTGGCCAGGGCCGCGTGCCGCCGGGCGGGGAAGAACCGGTAATGAAGGTCGGTGAGCGCGTCCGCGAGCAGGTAGCCCAGCCAGACCGGCAGGCCGGAAATCAGTGCGGTCAACCAGCCGTAGACGAATCTGGACATGGCGGGCTCTCCATCCACGCATGGGGCCGCTCCCGCGATGGGGGCGAACGGGCGCTCCGGCCAGCGCCGGAGAAGGCGACCGTATGGGGAGCGCCGCGGGGGTGTCAAGCCTGACGGCGGGCGAGCGCGGGCTCGATTCCGCGGCGCCTGGAACCCGGTGGCCCGGACGATTAAAGAACCGCCAGCCGAGAGTGCGAGATGCGCGTCAGCGGATGACGCGCATCTCGCGCTCGCAGGCGGCGGGCTCATGAATCGTCCGGGCCAGCACGAGGATGACATTGTCGTTCAGGGTGGCGAGGGCTCCGGGCGGGGGGTAGGATGAGCACACATGGACGGGGGCGATGGAGTTGAATGGCGCCCTGAACCCTCGGCGCGCCGCGTGCGCGCAGGGACGAATCCCGCGGAGAACCGTGTTTGGAGGAGGGTCAAGGCATGTCGAGCCAGAAGCTCGTTCGCTGCGAGTTGCGCCGCAAGGGCAGCCACCAGACGCAGGTTCGTTTCGTGCCGCTGGAGATCTTCGGGCTCTGGGAGCACCTCATGTCGAGCAAGCACGAGTTCGAGGTCCTCGTGCCCAAGGCGTCGCTGTGGCTCGACATGGAGGACTCGCCCGACGCGGCGTACACGCAGAACCAGTTCGAGCGCGTGACCGAGGTCACCGCGTACGTGTACTCCGATCGCGACGAGATGTTCACGCGCGCGCGCCGCTACTTCCCGGCCGACGAGGCGGAGATGCTCAGGGGCATCTTCCTCTCGCACTACATCTCTGGCGAGGCGCGCATCCAGACGCAGGTGCACGAGCGCCAGGGCATCTGGATCCAGCGCGACAAGGTGCCGGTCACGGCGTAGGGGTTCCGCCCGCAAGCTCTTTGCGCCCCGCCGGGCGCGCCGCCTCGCAGAGGCCGGCGCGTCCGGCGTTTTTGTGCCCGGCGCCCTGCCGCGAATGCCCACCAACCGCGCCGGTTGCGCCCGTTCGCTGGCCCGGACCATTCATGAACCGCGAGCCGAGAGTGCGAGATGTGCGTCAGTCGCAAGAAGATCGGCCGGCCGGACCCACCTTCGGTGGGTACCCCGGAAACGTGTTGTCTACACGATGAGGACAGCGGCCGGTCGAGCTTCGCAGCGGATGGCGCGCAGACCGCGCTCGCAGGCCGCGGGCTCGTGAATAGTCCGGGCTAGGGGCCAGAATAGGCTTCAAGCCCGGCGCTGGCGCCGCCGATAAACGACCGTGATGGGTGTCGTTGGGCGGCTCTGTCTCGCCGCCACTTCCCGGAGGCGCGCGCGCCGGCCGGGTCCGCTGTGGCGACCCCATCCGTGGCTGGACTCGTTCCGGCCTCCTCGAGGTTCCTGTGGAGAAAGGGCGGCAAGGGGCTCCATGGGAGGTTCCTCGCGACAGGGTGGGGTCACTACAAC
>CAIXRL010000632.1 GCA_903921835.1 Candidatus Eiseniibacteriota bacterium
AAGCCTCTCGACTGCTGCCTCCCGTAGGAGTCTGGGCCGTATCTCAGTCCCAGTGTGGCTGACCATCCTCTCAGACCAGCTACCCATCGTCGCCTTGGTGGTCCGTTACACCGCCAACTAGCTAATGGGACGCGAGTCCATCTTCAACCGATAGCTTATAAATAGAGGCCATCTTTGACCTCAGGGCCATGCGACCCCGTGGTCTCATGCGGTATTAGCACCCCGTTGGGAGTGTTATCCCCCTGTTGAAGGCAGGTTCCTCACGCGTTACTCACCCGTTCGCCACTCTACTGAAGAGATCCCCTTACGGTTCACTCTCTTTCGCGTTCGACTTGCATGCCTAATCCACGCCGCCAGCGTTCGTTCTGAGCCAGGATCAAACTCTCCATGGTAAATATGGAGATCATGCACGCGGGGCCGAAGCTCCACGCACACGGATCATTTGCAAGGATATTATGCCGGCGCATCCAAAGCGAATACGCAGGCACGGACTTGCCGGGCCTTCAAAGTCACGCGCGCTATTCAGTTTTCAAAGATCGGAGACACGTCGAACGCTTCCCGCGATGCGAGAAGCGGACGGGGAACTTAGCCTTATCTCGTAAAGAAGTCAAACGACTTTTGGAAGTCGGCCAAACGACTTTTTTTGGAGGGCTTGTTCCTGCAGCACGGGCAATATAGGTGCGGTCGCCTGAACTGTCAAGGGCCCCGGTTGACTATTTTCTAACTACCTACGACATAACAACTTGCGGGATGACGACGAATGGTGCGACCCTGCCATCCTTGCTGCCCGCAACGGGCAGGCCCGTCGATTCGACACCAGGCGGACCCCGCCTGGACGCGTTTCGAGGCGCCCTGACTGGACGCCGTGAGGCCAGTGCGCTATCTAGCTTGCTGCGGGCACGCAGGCTGCGCGCCCCTTCCCCCAACGAAATCGCGCGCCAATCGCGCAGGAGTACGCTCGGATGAACCCGGATTTCATCGCGGATCTCGATGCCCGCGGCCTGCTGCAGCAGAGCACCTCGCCCGAAGCCGCGGAGCTTCTGCGGCGCGAGAGCGTGTCGGCGTACATCGGTTTCGATCCCACCGCGGACAGCCTGCACGTGGGCAGCTTGCTGCCGGTGCTCGCGCTGATGCGCCTGCAGCGCGCGGGGCACAGGCCGATCGCGGTCGTCGGCGGCGGCACCGGCATGATCGGCGATCCCAGCGGCAAGTCCGCGGAACGCTCGATGCTTTCGCGCGAGCAGATCGCCGCGAACGTTGCGGGCCAGCGCGCGCAGCTCGAGCGCTTCCTCGACTTCACCGGCGCACACGCCGCGCGCGTCGTGGACAACCTCGACTGGCTCGGCGAGCTGCGCGTGATCGAGTTCCTGCGCGACATCGGCAAGCACTTCTCCGTGAACGCCATGATCCAGCGCGATTCGGTGCAACTGCGTCTGGCGGGCCGGGACCAGGGCATCTCGTTCACCGAGTTCACGTACGCGCTGCTGCAGGCATACGACTTCCTCGAGCTCTACGATCGCCACGGCTGCCGGTTGCAGATGGGCGGCAGCGACCAGTGGGGCAACATCGTGGACGGCTGCGAACTGATCCGCCGGCTGCGCCAGGGCTCGGCCTACGGCATCACCATGCCGCTCATCACCAAGGCCGACGGCACCAAGTTCGGCAAGTCGGAGTCGGGCACGCTGTGGATCGACGCGCGGCGCACGAGTCCGTTCGCGTTCTACCAGTTCTTCCTGAACAGCGATGACGCCGACGTGGTGCGCTACCTGCGCTTCTTCACGTTCATCGAGCACGCGGCGATCGACGAGCTCGCGACGCTGCACGGCTCGCATCCGGAGCGCCGCGAGGCGCACCGCGCGCTCGCCGCGTGCGTCACCGAGATGGTGCACGGCGCGGGCGCGCTCGAGAGCGCGCGCCGCACGACCCGTGTGCTGTTCGAGGGCGGCGACCTGCGCGAACTGGGCGCCGACGAGCTCGCGACGGGGCTCAGCGAAGCGCCGCGCACGAGCGTTCCGCGAGGCGAGCTCGAAGCGGGCCGGCTCGACCTGGCCGGTGCGCTCGCGCGCTGCGGGCTCGCGCCCTCGAAGGGACAGGCGCGCACGTTCATCCAGCAGGGCGCGGTCTCCGTGAACGGCGAGGTCGTGCGCGAGGAAGCGCGCACGCTCGGAATCGCCGATCTGCTCGCGGGCCGCTTCGTCGTCCTGCGCCGCGGCAAGAAGACCTACAGCCTCCTCGACGTGGCCGGCTGACCCGCCGGACACGGCCCCGGGCCGCTTGCGCCTTGCCCCACTCCGTGGTCCCGCCTACGATTCGCGCCGAAAGGAATCCGGCACCCCTGACATGGCTCATCGCGCCGTTCGCGCCGCGAGGCGCTTTCCGTGGAAGTTCTTCGTCTCGATCGTCCTGATCGTCATCTTCGGCTCCGCCGGGGCGGTGTTCGGCCTCGTGCAGTGGCTGCGCCAGGACCTGCCGACACCCGCGCAGGTGCAGTCCATCCAGGCGCCGGTGAAGACGACCGTGTACGACGTGCGCGGCCGCGTGCTGCACGAGTTCTACCGCGAGAACCGCTCGCAGGTGCCGCTGCGCGGGATCCCGCGCAACCTTATCAACGCCACGCTCTCGACCGAGGACCGCAACTTCTACCATCACTGGGGCGTGGACCTGTGGGGCGTCGCGCGCGCCGCGGGCACGGACGTGATGCACATGCGCCGCAGCCAGGGCGGCAGCACGATCACGCAACAGCTTGCGCGCAACTTGTTCCTCA
>CAIXRL010000633.1 GCA_903921835.1 Candidatus Eiseniibacteriota bacterium
GCGATGATACCGAATCGCGGGAAGGTCATTCAGCCCGGAGTATTCATGAACCGCCAGCCGAGAGTGCGAGATGCGCGTCAGCGGCAGGAAGATCGATTTGCCGCGCGGCAGCCGCGTCGGCCACGCGATGAGGACAGCGGCCGGTCGGGCTTCGGGGTACCCACCGAAGGTGGGTCCGGATGACGCGCAGATCGCACTCGCAGACCGCGGCGCACTGAATACTCCGGGCCAGCTCCCGCTGGCCGGGAATCCCCCGGACGCACTACCGTGCGCAGCGTCTCTCCCACCCTCAACCCGGAGGCCCCTCGTGCCTGGAATCCTCGACCTGGTCCAGCAGTCCCTCGACGGCGAAGCCGTGCAGGCCCTCAGCCGGCAGCTCGGCGCCGACCCGCAGCAGACGCGGTCGGCGATCACGACCGCGCTTCCCACGCTGCTCGCCGGCCTGAGCCACCACGCCGCGCAGGGCGACAACGCCGCGACCCTCACGAACGCGCTGCAGGAGCACGACGGCAGCGTCCTGGGCGATGCCGCCGGCTTCGTGCAGGGCGGCGGCGCGCAGGGCGCGGGCGCCGGCCTGCTCGGGCACTTCCTCGGCCAGCACCAGGACAACGCCGCGAACGCGATCGCGGGCGCGAGCGGCCTGAACACCGGCCAGGCGACGCAGCTGCTTCAGTCGCTCGCCCCGCTCATGATGGGCGCCGTCGGCCAGGCCTCGCAGCAGCAGGGCGGCCTCAACCCGGCAGGCCTGCTCTCGATGCTGCAGGGCGAGCACCAGAGCGTCGCGCAGGGCCAGCCGGACCTGCTCGGCATCGCCACCTCGCTGTTCGGGCAGGCGCAGGGCGGCGGCCTCCTGGGCTCGCTCGAGAAGGGGCTCGGCGGCCTGCTGGGAGGGCGCTGAGACGAAGCTCCTCCGCGCGGCGCCCGGCGCGTGCCTGGGCCTCTGGCTGGTCGTCAATCTCATCGGGGCACTCATCGTCGGCGCCATTGCGCGCGGCGTTCCCGGCGAAGGACAAGGTCGGCTGGGCCACGACGATCGCACCCGGGTTCCTCGGCGGGATCGTCGCAGGGTCCTCCTCGCGCGGCTGAACTGGCTGACGCGGTTCGCCGTGGGCTTCGCCGCCTCAACGACCGGAGCGTTCCTGCCGCTCTTCGCCCACCACCTCGTGGTGAGCGGGCGCTCCGACTCCACGGCCTGACTCGTCACCTGCGCACGAAGCCGGCGCCGCGACAGCGCGGCGCCGGCCTCGTCGTCCGCCGCCGGGTCAGTGCCGCAGCAGCGCCAGCACGATCTCGATCGCGATCAGCAGGACGATGACCGTTTCCAGAGCCTCGGCGCGGCGCGCCTGGGACTCGGCGTTCAGCATGGCGTAGGCGTCGCGCACGATCGCGAGCTTGCGGTCGATGCCGCTGCGCCACGTGCGGCCGCGGAAGATCTCGAGCGCCGCAGCGTAGATGCGCGCCAGGAACACGTCGTCCGTCACCTTGAGCGAGTTCTCGACGCGCTCGACCAGCTCGGTGGAATCCATGACGCGCGCCTGCATCTCGCCGAGCAGGCGGCCGTAGCGCCTCCCCACGCCGGGAAAGCCGTGCCGCGCCTCCGCGATGCGGTCGTAGATCCTGGGCAGCTCACCGTCCAGCACGGCGTCGAAGTGGCGCAGTTCGAGCAGCTGGGCGTTGGCGAACTCGAGCACGTACTGGACGTCGTTGTCCTCGGCGACCGGTTCCACGACGAGCGCGGCGTTCCAGGTGAGCACCGCGAGGTCGTCCTCGAAGTACGTGAAGCGCTGCGAGAGCAGCTCCTTGCGCGCCGCGGCCGACAACGCCCGCCTCTCGCCGACCAGCAGGCGCGCCACGTCCTCGTCGCGCAGCGCGTCGGCGGCGAGCCGCGCTCCCGCGGAATCGGTCAGGTTGCTGACGCGAAAGACGACGTAGTCCTCGCTGACCGGCGCCTCGCCGGGCCTCTCGACGGCGGCGCCGATGAGCTTGAGCAGCCGCTGCCGCGAGCGGTCGAACAGCTCGCGCCACTGCAGCGAGGCCGCGACCGCGAGACCGAACTCGCCGAACTCGCGCCAGGGCAGGTCCGTGGGTGCGGCCAGCCGGGCACGCAACGACACGACGCCGAAGTCGAAGATGCACGCCGACAGTTCCACCTCGCGCGCCACGCCAGCGACCACGGCTGACTCCACGCCGAGGCCCACCGTGACGGGCGGGTTGGGGATCTGGATGGCGAGCGCTTCCCCGCGGACGGGCCGCGGCCGCTCGGGCGCGCTCGCGCCGAGGAGGTCGAAGACGCGGTCGAGGTCGATCTCGTAGCCGACGTCGTGCAGCCGGTAGAGGATGGCTTCTCCACGCACCCGCACGTCGGGCGCGGGCTCAGCCGGTTCCTGCGACTGCCCCTGGGTGGCGTTCATGGAATCGAACATGGGACCGGTCCCTGATCAGACGGTGCCCACGCCTGTCTCACTCGTTCGGGTCGAGCCCGAGTTCGTCGAACGGGACGGGCGGCGTGGTCTTGAGGTGCTCGATCAGCTTGAGCGTCTGCTCGTCCGGCCGGAACAGCAGCGCGAGCGGGAGCGTGACGTCCACGGTCTCGACTCCCTTCCCCACGAACGGCATCTCCCACTTCGAGACCAGCAGCGACACGCCCGCATCACGCGCGACGCCGGGGACCCGGTCCGCGACCGTGAGCAGGATCGAGCCCACTCCCGCGGTCGAGAACGCACGCTGGTGCAGCCGCACCTGGCTCCACTGCCCCTCGCGTTCGAGCTCCTTCATGCGCGGCTCGTTGCTCGCCGCCTTCGCCTTCTCGTACTCGTCGTGCAGGGCCTGGAAGCGCGTCGCACACGCCGGCGAGCGTCCGTACGCGATCGCGATCGCCCGCGAATCGAACACGCCGACGCGCAGCGCGGCCCGGCCCGTCGCCTCCCCCGCGCCGGCGCGGCCCCACGGCACGAACGTCGCGAACGCGAACGCCAGCACGGCGACCAGCGCACCAATCCTCATGGCAACCTCCGTTCGACTCCGCCCACCCATGTGCCGGACCCGCCGGCCTCCTCGTCCCGCGCCCGCCGCTCAGCCCGGCCGGCGCGCCTGCATGCGCCGCGGGAGTATCACCAGGAACAATGTGCCGACGCGCGGCTCGCTCATGAAGGCGAGCTTGCCCCCGAGGTAGTGCTCGACGAACAACCGCGCGCCGTAGGTCCCGATGCCCCGGCCATGCCCGCCGCGGGTGGTGAACGAGCGCTGGAAGATCTGCTGCTGCACGTCATCGGGAATGACGCCGTCGTTGTGCACCGTGATGGTCGCAACCTCGTGATCGTACTCGCACGTGAGCTCCACCGTGCCGCCGGGGGCGGTCGCCTCGAGGGCGTTCCGCAGCAGGCTGCCCACCGCGCGCCCGAAGAGCGCCGGATCGGTCTCGAGCGGACAGCGCCGGATGGACTCGAAGCGGAGGGTGCGCCCCGCGGCCACGTCCTGCCGGCGGAGGGAATCCACGGTGCCCGTCAACAGCTCCGCCAGGTCCACCTCGCGCGGCTCGACGTCCAGATCCCCACGCTCCGCGGACAGCAGCGCACGCTGCGACTCGATCTGCTCCACGACGCGGCCCGTGAGCTGTTCCAGCACGCCGTGGTACTCGAGCGCCTCCACCGCATCGACGCCTGGCTGCCGCAACCTCTCCGCGATCTCGTGCACGTCGCGCGCGGTGCCCAGCAGGTCGTGGAAGAAGACGCGCTCGAGGACCTCGCGCCGCTTCTCATCGCGGATGTCCTGCAGGCCCACGACGACGAACTCGTTCGAGCCGCAGGTCAGGGGGCTGGCGTGCACCCGGAAGTCGAGCGCGCCGCCGTCGGCGTCACCGGTCGTGACGATGCGGCACTCGCGCACGACCCGCTTGCGCGTCGAGAGGCACTCGAGCACCGCGCTGACCGCACCGCATTGCGCGCAGGCGTTGGAGGTGCCGCACCCGGCGGGGCGCTCGGCGGAATGCGTGCAGTGCACGGCCTCGCCCGGCCTCATCCCGAGCACGGCCTCGGGGTCCGCCAGTCCGAGCGTCTCCGAGAGCAGCCGGTTCACCGCCACGATCTGGCGGCGCGGGTTCAGGACGAACGCAGGCCCCGGCATGGCCTCGAGCAGTGAAACGACCACGGGTTCGGCAAGGAACACGTCGCGCTGGGCGCGTACGGTGTCGATCGACTCCCGGGGCGCGGACGCGAAGGCGGTCTCCGCGCGCGGGCGCAGGATGGTCGGCATGACGTCTCCCTCCTGGGAACCCGCGCGCTGGAAGCGGCGGGCGTTTGTTCGGCCCGACGTCAACCGACCGCGAGACGACGCGCCAGGTCACTCTGGAACATGCCCCCGGGATCGAGCGTGCGCTTGATCGCGCGGAAGCGTTCGAGCCGGTCGCCGTACGCGCGCGCAAACTGCGCGGAGTCGAGCACGGAGTCCTTCGCGGCGTAGAAGAGGCCGCCCGCTCCGAGCACCAGCTCGGTGAGATCGCGCGTGAGGTCGGCGAGCGGCCGGGGATCGCGGGCGTGCACCGGGAAATCGAGCGCCAGCGACCAGCCGTCGAGCCCGTGCGAGAGCAGGAACTCGTCGGGGCGGTGGCGCTTGAACACGCCGAGGTACGACACCACGCCGCGACGGCGGCAGCGCTCGAGCAGTTCCGCGAGCGTCGCCCGGGCCGTGGAATCCGGCACGAACACCTGGTACTGGATGAAGCCGTCGTCCCCGTAGGCGCGGCGCCAGTCGGGCACGTAGTCGAGCAGGAACGCGAACTCGACGTGCGTCTGCAGGAACGAACCGTCGCCGCCGAACGACTCGGGCAGGTGGTACTTGACCGTGTTGGTCAGCTTCATGCCGGGGTCGTTCGTGAACAGTTTCAGGATCCGCCACACGAGCGAACGCGGCACGCCCATGATGCTCGGAGGCAGGTCCTGGCGGGCGTTGTCGAGCAGCGCGCGGCCCTGCGGGTCCTCGGCGGCACTGAGGTAGTTCGCCTGGTGCACGATCCCGCGCCCCAGCCCCTTGCCTCCCGCGAAGCAGTCGAGCCAGCCCACGAGATAGTCGGACTTCGGCATGCGCTCGACGAAGCAGTCGAACATCGCGCCGAGCGTCGGCGTGCGGATGGGAGACACGCGCACGCGGCCGCTCTCGACTGCCTTCGTCTTCACGCGCACGCGCGTCACGGCACCCAGCAGGCCGAGGCCGGCGATCACGGCGCGGAAGAGCTCCGGATCGCGCTCGCGGCTCAGCGTGCGGAGCGTGCCGTCGGCCGCGAGCAGGTCGAGTTCGAGGACCTGGTCGCCGAACGGCCCCACCTTGAAGCAGTTCTTGCCGTGGATGTTCATCGCCACGCAGCCGCCCATGGTCGGCGCCATGGTCCCGGGAACGACGTTCGGCCAGAAACCATGGGGCAGCGACGCGCGCCAGAGTCCCTCGATGGTGGCGCCCGGCTCCAGCTCGGCGATGCCGGTCGCGCGGTCGAACGACAGCACACGGTCCATGCCGCGCAGGTCGACCGCCAGCCCGCCCGTGTTGAGCGACGCGTCGCCATAGCTGCGGCCGCTGCCGCGGAAGCTCACCGGAACGCCTTCGTCGCGCGCCCGGGCGAACACACCGGCGAGCTCCTCGGCGTTTCGCGGCCGCGCGTACAGCGACGCCGCGCGTTGCGCGCCGCCGAATCCGTCGAGCACGCGCCAGGGCGCGGCCGAGCGCAGCGTCGGGCTGCTCACAGGTCGAGTCTCCTGAAGATCGAGGACGGCAGGTGGTGCAGCACGAGGGCGACGAGCCCCCACCTGGCGGGGATGAAGGCCGACGGACTGCCGCCGCGACGCGCCGTCGCGAGGATCAGCGAGGCCGCGCGCTCGGCCGAGATCATCATGGGCGGCTTGCGCACGAGGTCCCGGGTCATGGCGGTGTCCACGACACCCGGCTTCACGGTGACGACGTTGACTCCGTAGCGCGCGACGCGGTTGCGCAGCGCCTCCAGCCACGCGGTGAGCGCGGCCTTGGAGGTGGTGTAGCCCGGCATGGTCCGGCGCCCGCGCTCGCCGGCGATGCTCGACAGGCCCACGATCGTGCCGCTCCGCTGCGCCTCGAAGCGCGCGGCCGCGATGTTGGTCCACGCCATGCCGCCCACGACGTTGATCTCCATCTGCGCGCGGTCCTGGGCGAAGTCGTAGACGCCATCCTCGGGCACGAACATGACGCCGGCGGCGTAGACGAGCAGGTCGAGGCCGCCCAGATCGCCCACCAGTCGTTCGAACAGCGACGGCGCCTCGTCGTAGTTCCGCACGTCGTGCGTCGCGGGGATCACGCGGCCCTTGCCTGCCGCGTTCAGGCGCCCGGCGACCTGCGCCAGTTCGTCGGCGCGGTGCCCGACGATCGCCACCGCGGCGCCATCGACGCTCAGCTGGCGGGCCAGCTCGGCGCCCATGCCGGAGGAACCGCCGACGATGATGGCGCGTTGGAAACGGAGGCTCATGGGATTCCTGATCTGAAAGTGGAGGGGGTTCGGATGTCAGAGCGGACAATTCATGAACCCGCGCTCTCGGCTCGCGATTCGTGAATCGTCCGGGCCTGCCCGTTATCGGCCCGGGAACACTGGTGCTTCAGCGCGCACCTCCGCAACCGACCGCAATCCATAGCACGCACTCCCGGCGTTGCGCCAATCAGGCATCCCCGATGGTGTACGCCCGGCCCCGGGCCGGTCATCCCTCCCGCCCGCCCCGAACGCTCGCGAGCCCGCGGTTCCTGCGGGCCGCGGGCTCGTCCACGCTGCTGCGTCCGCGAGCGTCAGACGCCGACGCCATCCTTGAGCACGCTGCGCGCGATCACCAGGCGCTGGATCTCGGAGGTGCCCTCGTAGATCTCCATCACCCGCGCGTCGCGGTAGTAGCGCTCGACCGCGTACTCCTTCACGTAGCCGTAGCCACCGTGCACCTGGATCGCCTGGTGCGTGACCCACGTGGCGGCCTCGCTCGCGTACAGCTTGGCCATCGACGCCGCGCGCGTGTACGACTGGCCGGTGTCGCGCAGCCACGCCGCCTTGTACAGCAGCAGCCGCGTGCACTGCACGCGCTTCTCCATCTCGGAGAGCTTGAACTGGATGGCCTGGATCTTCGCGA
>CAIXRL010000634.1 GCA_903921835.1 Candidatus Eiseniibacteriota bacterium
ATCTGCGCGCCATCCGCAGCGAAGCTCGACCGGCCGCTGTCCTCATCGTGTGGACAACACGGTTCCGGCGCGGCCGGCCGATCTTCTTGCTGCTGACGCACATCTCGCACTCTCGGCTCGCGGTTCATGAATCGTCCGGGCTGCCCCGGACGACTCGCCGGGTGCGGATCAGCCCGGGTCCGTCCAGGCGCGATTGAGGACCCAGTGGGGTCCGCGGGCGTCGTAGCAAAGTTCGTAGCTCTCGTCGGTGGGACCCTGCACGGCAAAGTAGCGCAGCACCGCCTGTCCCTCGCGGCGATTCCACTGCCCCGTCACCCTGCGCACCTGGACGACGCGGCCCTGCCAGCGGAAGCGCACGGGCCGCATGCCGCCGTCCACGAACAACGTGAGCACGTCCACGGAATCATTCAGCGATTCGAACATGTCTTTCAGGAACCTGGCACCACTGGCAATTTACTGCACATTCGTGCAGTCGACAAGCACAACGTACATGCGGAGCGCGAAGTGTCGACTCCCTTCCCGAGGGCGCCAAATCGTTGCAGCGCCTCGAACGATCGGGCGTGAGATCCCGCTGACGGATCGTGGCTGCATTCCGCGCTCCACGACCGACGCTGCTATGGTGCCCGGGGCCGGCCCCAGCCGGCCCCACTCCATGAACGCTCCCGACGCCCCCACCGACACCGTCCGCTCTCCGCTTGCCCGCCTCGCCGCACGGGTGGCGGTGCTGGCGTGGCTGGGCACCATGCTCGTGGTGTGCGCGGTCAAGTACCGGAGCTATCTCTACACCGACTTCGACCTGGCGATCTTCGCGCAGGCACTGCTGGGCGCAGTGCACGGGCAGTGGTTCTCGAGCGTCCGCGGCATGTACTGGCTGGGCGATCATTCATCACTGCTGCTCCTCGCGCTGGCGCCGGTGGCGTTCGTGTGGCGTTCGGCGCTGCTGCTGCCGTGGGCGCAGGCCGTCGCGCTGGCGCTGGGCGCATGGCCGCTCTTCGTGCACGCGCGGCGGCGCTTCGGGGACGAGCGCGTCGCCGCCGCCTTCGCGGCCGTCTGGGTGCTGCAACCGTCGTTGGGCTACCTGGCGCTCTTCGAGTTCCACCCCGAGACGCTCGCGACGCCGCTGTTGCTCGGAGCCGCGGTGGCGCTCGCCGCGGGCCGCTCGCGCACCGCGATCCTCTGCGCCGTGGCGGCGGCGCTGGCCCGGGAGGACGTGGCGCTGCCGATCGCCGCTCTGGGCGCCGTCCACGCCCTGCGCGGAGGTCGCGAACGCGGCACGGGGCTCGCGTTGCTCGGCGTGGCGGCGGGATCGCTCGCGCTCAGCTTCCTCGTGCTCAAGCCCGCGCTCGCGCACGGCGGGGCGGAGTACGGAACGATGTACGCGCGCTGGGGCCGGGGTCCGGGCGCGATCCTGGCGCACCTGCTGCGCGATCCTGGCGGGGCGCTGGCGTCCTTCTGGTCCACGCCCGGCGACCCCGCGGACTCGCTCTTCAAGGCGCAGTACTGGCTGCACGCGTTCGGCCCCGTACTGGGCGCGTCGCTGCTCGCGCCGCTCACGCTGCTGCCGGCGTTGCCCGTGTTCGCCGAGCACTTCCTGTCGTCGCGCATCGAGCAGCACACGATTCACTATCAGTACACGGCGCTCACGCTGCCGTTCGTGGCGCTGGCCGCCGTGGACGGCATCGCCGCGCTCGCGCGCCGGCGGGTCGCGCTCGCGCAGGGCTTCGCGGCCGCTCTGCTCGCCGCCGCGGCCGCGGCGCAGTGCGCGTTCGGACCGTTCGCGCCGGCACCGCTCTGGCGCGCGCACGAACCGAGCGAGCGCAACTGGCCCGACGGCCACGAGCGCGCGCTCGCCCACTGGCGCGACACGTTTCAGGACCGGTTGCCTGATGGCGGCGCCGTGGTCGCGGACTTTCCCTCGCTGGCGTCGCTCGCCGCGCGCGACTCGCTGCACTCGCTCCACCACGTCGCCGCGGGCCGGTACACGTACTCCTCGCGCGAGTACCCGGCGCCCGAACACGTGGTGGCGATGCTCTGCGACCTCGGCGCGCTGACGGCGCTGGGCGAAATCGACGAGCGCGGGCTGGCGCGGCTGCGCTGGTTCGTCGCCGGGCGCGGCCTGCGGGTCACGGACTCGGCAGGTGACCTGCTCCTGCTGGAACCGGGCGACGCCGACACGCTCGCGTGGCTCGAACCCGCGACCGACGCGGCGCCGCGCATCGCGCGCTTCGACGGCACGCTCGACCTGCTCGAGGCGCACCTGCTCGCGACCGAGGCGCCCGCGGGCGGCGTGCTGCCGCTGGCGACGAGCTGGCGACGGGTCGGACCGCTCGCGGGCGCGCCGCTGGTGCAATGGAACGTGACCGGCGCCGACGGCGTGACGCGGGACGAGGAACCGCGGCGGCTGGGCTACGGGCTCTCCGACGTCTCGAGCTGGCCCGCGAACCACGCCTTCGAGGAACGCTATCGCTGGGTCGTCCCCGTGGACCTCGCGCCGGGCACGTACACACTGCACCTCACGGTGTGGCGGCACGGTTCACTGGCGGACACGCCCGCGGTGGCGGACGACGACGGCGTGCGCGCCGCGGAGGGCATGATCGAGATCGGCCACTTCCGCGTCACCCCGTGAGCGTGCGCCGCATTACCCGGCGAGCGGCAGGCGCAGGGGCTCAGCGTCCGCCGTCCTCCCGCTCGCGTGTCGCCGCCTCCCAGCGCGGAGATTCGTAGCGCAGCCAGAGCACGCCGTCGCCGTCGAGCTGCACGGCGGCCGCGGCGCCCGAGTCGTCCGTCCACAGTGTGGCGGCCGTGCGCGGACCGAAGCGGCGCGTCATGGCGAAGCGACCGATACGCTCCCTGGCCACGGGTCGCCCCGGCTCCACCTGCACCGTCCACGCTCCGTACCGGCGGCGGACGGCCGCGACCAGCCTGCCGTAGCGCTGCATCGCGCTGCCGCGCGAGTCGGGCTCGAATCGCAGCGTGACTGCGACCAGCAGACCCTCGCGGTCCGTCTCGGTGACGAGCCGCGCCTGCCGCGCGAAGGCCTCGCCGCGCCACGCCGCGGGCTCGTCGGCCGCGGGCGCGACGGGCACGAAGCGGCGCGAAGCGAGAGCGCTCGCGACCTCGCCCGCGCCGGCGTCCCACGTCAGGCCCGCGAACACGAGCCGCTCGACCGGCGCGAGCGGGCGCGGCGAGGGTGCGACGGGGCGACCCGCCACCGCGGGGCGCAACGCGACGCAGGCCAGCACGAGCAGGAACGCGGTGCAGCGCAGCGGGGCCCCGCGAGTGGCGGAGCCCCGCCGGCGATCCGGGTGGCGCATGATCAGGAATGCGGCGGCGGAGCCGTCACGCCCTCGCGAGGTCCTGCCCGCGCCGGACCGCCACCAGGAAGGCGCTCCCGAGCATCAGGATCGCGCCGAGCCAGACGAGGTTGATGAACGGCTTGGTGCTCACTTCGACGGCAAGCACCTCGGCGCCAGGGCCCTGCTCCTGGCCCGGGAGCTTGAGCTGCACGCGGCCGCCCGCGGGGTCGGCGCTGACGATGCTCACCTCGCCGCCGCCCGGAATGAAGTCCGCGTGGTGCGTCTGCTGGCCCGTCGCCATGTCGATCTCGAATGTCGGCTTGAGCGGCACCGTACGCCCGCCGGTCTCCACGGTGAGGTTTGCCGTGAGCTTCATCCTGGTCGGGCCTGGCTCGGGGAGGAAGCTCTCGAACGTGTAGCGGACGCTTCCGATCGCCTTCGTCTCGCCAGGATTGAACCAGACCCCGCCGGCGTCGCGGGGATTGGAACCGACCATCTCGAGCGGCGAGATGTAGAGATCCTTGGTGAGGTAGCGCTGGATGTGCGGGTTCTTCATCCAGCCCTGGCTGTAGTCGCTCCAGAAGAACCGGGCGCGCGCGCTGAAGTTGTCGTGGTTCGGGCCGGCGACCGCGATGACCGCCTGGTCCTTGCCGTCGTGCTCGTGCTGCATGCCCTTGAAGGTGAGCCGGTAGCCCAGCGCGTTGCGCGACTCGTTGATCGGCAGCTGCACCTGCGACGACTGCCCGTAGTTGGAGGACGAGATCACGCCGATGAGCATCACCGCCGCGCCCATGTGGGCGAGATAGGCGGCGCCGTGCCTCCAGCCCGCGCGGAACCCTCGCACGGTGGTGCCGAAGTTCGCGACCAGCGCGAAGGCCATGGCGAAGATGACCGCCGCCGGCATCGCGTCACGCACGCCGAGCACGGCCGCGACCAGCGAGATCACGACGGCACCCACGGCCGCGACCCTAGCGACCGGCGCGTAGAACACCAGCGCGCCGACCAGCCACAGCAGCAGCAGCAACCCGAAGATCGAGACCCACATCGTGTCCAGCCTGTGCATCCACGACAGCAGAAACGCGCCCAGGAACAGCAGGCCCGCACCGAGCCCGACCATGCCCAGCGCGCTGCGCAACGCGGGAGGACGCTCCGGGATCTCGTGGTTGCGCCAGCGCAGCAGCGGCGCGATGCCCAGCAGCAGACCCATGGCGATCGCCAGCGGCCCGTTGACCATGTTGTAGTAGGCCGTCTGCACGTTCGCGGGCGGCCCGAACAGCCGCGTGATGAGCGGCGCGCTCATGCCCAGCGTGATGAGCAGGCACATGAGCATGAACACGAGCTGCCCGAGCCACATGAACGACTCGCGCGAGAAGGCGCCCACGGGCTGCGCAGGGGCCGGAATGTCGTTCTGCACCAGGCGCAGGATCAGCAGGCCGTACCCCGAAATCGCGGCGATGGCGATGAACGACAACAGGAAGCCCGACAGTCCGAGGTTCGCGAACGAATGCACCGAGAAGTCCGCCAGCACGCCGCTGCGCGTGAGGAACGACGCGTAGAGCACCAGCACGTACGACGTGATCGCAAGGAAGAAGTTGCTCTTGCGGAGCGAACCGGTCACGCGCTGCACGAGCAGGCCGTGCAGCAGCGCCATGTTGCAGAGCCACGGGATGAGCGAGCCGTTCTCGACCGGGTCCCAGCCCCAGTAGCCGCCCCAGCCGAGCACCTTGTACGCCCACACGCCGCCCATGATGAAACCCGTCGCCTGGATCGCGGTCGAGAACACGACCCACGGCAGCGCGGCCTTCACCCAGCCGTCGTAGTCGCGCCGCCACAGCGCCGCGCAGGCGATCGCAAAGGGCACGACGAACGACGAGAAGCCGGTGAACAGCACCGGTGGGTGGATGGTCATCCAGTAGTCCTGCAGCAGCGGATTGAGACCGGCGCCGTCCGTGAACGCCTCGCTCGACGCCAGGAACGGTCCGCGCATCACGCTGACCAGCGCCAGCATGACCACCGGCAGGTTCAGGAAGAACATCGCGACCGGCATGTCCCTGCTTCGCCACCGCATCAGGAACAGTCCGAGCGTCGCGGTGAGCAGGCCCCAGAGCAGGAACGTGCCCTCCTGCCCGCCCCAGAACGCGGCGTAGACGAACCGGCGCGGCATGCTGAGCGAGGAGTAGTCGTGCACGTACTGGTACTGGAACTGGTGGTTGAAGAGAATCCACCACAGGAAGATGGCGCCCGCGAGGAACGCCGCCCACTGCACCCAGAATGCCGTCTTCGCGACCCCGAGCATGCGGTCGCGGCCCAGGCTCGTGAGCAGGAAGCCGAAGCTGGTGACGATGGACGCCGCCAGCGCGAGCCAGCTGATCAGGTGCCCGGGATTCATCCCCGATGCGCCGCCCGCGCCCGCCGCCCACGCGAGCGCGGGCAGCGACAGGCCGATCGCCGTCGCGGGCGCGATGCGCCTCACGAAGCCGCCCCGGCCTGAGCCGCGGCCTTCGGCTTCATCTGCGCCTGGTACTTCGACGGGCACTTCACGAGCAGCTGCTTGGCCTCGAAGTGGTCGCCCTGGAAGCGCCCCACCGCGACCAGCCCCATCGCCTGCGCGAAGTTGCCGGGAACGATGCCGTGGTACTCGACGTGCATGGTGTCGCCCGTCGAATCGCGCAGCGAAAAGCTCAGGTACTGCTCCGTGGGCTTCATCACGTAGTTCCGGCTGGCCAGCATGCCGGCCACCTGCACGTCCTCGTGCGGTCGCGATCGCGCGCCCTTGAAGTCCGTGTACGTGGTCATCGTCTGTTTGAAGCTGGTGAGGCCGATGGCGACGGCGGCGACCAGCAGGCCGACGGCAAGCAGGATCTTGAGGTTCATCTCTTCTCCAGCTCCCTCACGCGCTTTTCGACGCGGATCAGCCACGAGAACAGCAGACCCCAGACGAGCAGCGAGACACCCAACACGACCCAATTGCGGTCCATGACCTATCCTCGTGCCAGCTGCCGACGACGCTCGAGCCGGGTGACGCGCACGCGCAGGGTCTGCAGCCAGAAGAACAGCACCGTGAAACCCGCCAGCATGGCGAGGAAGCACCAGCGGATCATGGGATCCATCTCGACCTTCATGCGACCGCCTTCGCGCACGATCAGGTTCGGGTGCAGCGTGTCGTACATCCTCGGAACCACGAAAATGAGAAAAGGCACGGCAACGAACGCGACCACCGAGTAGATGGCCGAGAGCCTGGCGCGCTTTTCGTCCCCTTCGATGCTGCCGCGCAGCGCCAGATACGCGCTGTAAAGCAGCAGGATGAAGAAAATCGAGGTCTCACGGGGATCCCAGTTCCAGTACGCGCCCCACATGGCCTTCGCCCACAGCGCTCCTGACACCGTCGCCGCGATGCAGAACAGCAGGCCGAGTTCCGCGGCGGCTGCGGCGTGGTCGTCGTTCCGCAGGTCGCGCTTCCACAGGTACAGGATGCTGTGAAGCATCGACCAGCCCAGCGCGACCACCGTGACCCACGCGGAGGGGATGTGGAAGTAGAGGACCCTCGTGGTCTCCTCCAGGACCGGAACGAGCGGAGCCTTCAGCAGGCCGAAGGTCATCGCCGCCGCAATCCACAGAAAGAGTGTGATACGCCAGATCATGCCGGTCAGTCCTCCCAGAGATGGTCGTAGAGTAGCAGGCTCGCCGCCAGAAGTGCCACAGCGTAGGCGGCCAGCAGGCGCAGCGACGACGCGATCGGATGGCCTCCCCACAGCTCCCGCGTCCCGTTCACCGCGGCCGCCAGCACGGGCAGCAGCAGCGGCAGCGAGATGCCCCCGAACAGCGCCCCGCGACCACGAGTTTGCGCGATCACCGCGCTGACGAGCGTCGAGGAGGCCGCGAGCGACACCGTGCCCAGAGCGAGCACCGCGAGAAACGGTCCCCACGGCGGCGCCGGCGCGCCCATCAGGATCATGAACAGCGGCACCAGCACCAGCTCCACGACGCCGAGAAAAATGAGGTTGAAGAGCAATTTGCCCATCGCGATCTCGGTCGGCGACGCGATGAGCCGCAGCAGCAGCATGGTGTGGCCCTCGACCTCGCGCACGAACGCGTGGCTCATCGACGTGAGCGTCGCGAACAGCAGCACGATCCAGAACAGCCCCGCCAGGATGTCCGTGCGGTCGGCGAGCCGGCCGGCGGCCATGCTGACCGCCGTCAGGCTGGTCACCGCGAACAGCAACGCGGCGCTCAGCCCGTAGAGCGTGCGCCACTCGCTGCGGCATTCCTTACGCAGGACTGCCCAGACCGCGGCCGCGGAGTTCGATCCTCCGTTGGGCAAGCGTCATCTCCTGTGGGTCGTTGGTGGCGATGAGCACGAGTCCGCGCTCGGAGTACGTCTGCACCAGGGTTGCGACCACCGCGCGGCCCGCGTCGTCGAGGTGGGAACCCGGCTCGTCCAGCATGAGCACCGCGGGCCGGTGCAGGATCGCGAAGGCGAGCCGCAGCCGCTGCTTCATGCCCGAGGAGAACTCGCCGACCCGGTCGTCCGCGCGCGGGTTCAGCTGCACCGCCTCCAGCGCGTCGCGCACGGCGCCACGCGGGTCCGAAACACCGCGGGTCTCCGCGGCGAACAGCAGGTTCTCCGCGGCGCTGAACTCCTCGTAGAAGGACAGCTCCGGCGTCGCGAGGCCCGTGACCTGCCGGCGGCGGCGCGGCTCGAAGACGTCCCCTCCCACCTCCAGGACCGTGCTCCCGCCGGTCGGGCGCAGCAGCCCAATGAGGATGCGCAGCAAGGTGCTCTTGCCCGAGCCGTTCTCGCCGGTGATCGCGACCGCGCCGGGCGAGCCGGCCTCGAACGAGACCGGCTGCAATGCGAGACGCGCACCGTAGCGGTGCGTGACCCCGTCCCCCGCGAGGCGGAGCACTCCCACGGCGACGGCAGCCGTGCTCACGCGCGGCCGCCCTCCGCGGGCGCGTCGCCGAGCGCGGCGAGCACGCGGGCGAGCTCGGGCAGGATGCGGTCGCGGGCGTTCTGGCGCGAGCCGCGCATCTGCACGCCCGCGGCGTGCGCGTGGCCGCCGCCGCCGAAACGCGAGCACACCTGGTCAATGCTGGCGCGGCCCGCCGACCGCAGCGACACCTTCACCTTGCCCGCTTCCACCTCGCTGATCAGCGCGACCACCTCGACGCCGGCGATGATGCGCGGCATGTCCACGAGCCCCTCGGTGTCGGCGCCGACGAGACCGTGGCGCGCGAACTGCTCGGGCGAGGCCTCGAGCACGACCAGCCGCCCGCCCTCGAGCACCTCGAGCGCCGCGAGCACCTCGCCGAAGAAACGCAGCCGGCCCGCGGGCGCGCTGGCGCTCACGCGGGCCGTGGTCACCTCGGGCGCGACGCCCAGCTCGATGAGCGACGCCGCCATGCGGTGGGCGCGCGCGTCGGCGTTCGAGTAGCGGAAGTTGCCCGTGTCCGTGGACAGGCCGACGTAGAGGGCCTCGGCCGCGTGCGCGTCGGGCGTCCAGCCTGCTTCGCCCACAAGCTCGAACACCAGGCTCGCGGTGGAGGCCAGCGCCGGCTCGACCACGTTGACCTGACCGAAGCCGTCGTGCGTCACGTGATGATCCACGACCGCGACGGCGATCGCGTGCAGTTCGACGTGCCGGGCGAGCCGGCCGATGCGCTGCTTGTTGCCGGTGTCGAGCACGACGAGCGCGTCCGCCTCGGCAAACCGCGACTCGCACAGCGCCTCGTCGTACACCTCGATGCCGAGTGGGTTCGCGAGCCAGCCGAACGCGGCCGGGGTCGGCGAATCGTTGAGGACGCGCACCTGCTTCCCGCACGAGAGCAGCCAGTGCGCGAACGCGATCTCGCTCCCGATCGCGTCGCCGTCGGGGTTGACGTGGGTTGTGAGCAGGAAGCGCTGGTGCCGCTCCAGGAACGCGTGCAGCGCAGCGCGGTCGGGAGTCGCGGGCGTCACCGGACAGCCCCGCCCGCGCGAAGCTTCAGACCGGCCACGTCACCCAGAAACCACGCGTGCAGCCGGCGGTCGTCGGTCAGCTCGGGATGAAACGTGATCGCCACCGCGAGTCCCTGCCGCACGCCGACGGGCTCGCCGTCGAGCCGGGCGATCACCTCGACGCCGCGGCCGACGCGCGTGATGCGCGGCGCGCGGATGAACATGCCGGCCATCGTGTCCGCCAGCGGCGCGACGTCCACGTCGTGCGTGAACGAATGCACCTGGCGGCCGTACGCATTGCGCTCGGCGCCGATGTCGATCACGCCGAGCGTCGGCGCAGGCAGCCGCTCGACGTCACGCGCGAGCAGGATGAGGCCCGCGCACGTGCCCAGCACGGGCCGCTCCCGCACGAAGCGCTGCACACCGCCCCGCAGACCCGTGGCGTCGAGCAGGCGCAGCATCGTGCTCGACTCGCCGCCGGGAACGATCAGCGCGTCGAGGTCGCGCAGGTGCTCCGGCAGCGACACGCGCACGGGTTCGGCGCCAAGCGCGAGCAGCGCCTCGGCGTGCCGGGCGAAGTCGCCCTGCAGCGACAACAGTCCCACCCGGACACCGCCTGCGCGCGCGGGCGCCGCCGCGGAACGGCTCGCCCGCGAACGCCCCGGCGTCGCCGGGCCCAACTCACCAGCCACGCTTTGCAAGCAGCTCCCCCTCGGGCAGCGTCTCGATGGAGATCCCGCGCATGGCCTGCGGCAGCCCCGTGCTGATGTCGCGCAGGACGTCGGGGCGGTTCCAGTTCGCCACCGCCTGCACGATCGCCTTCGCCATCTGCATCTGGGCCTTGCGGGCCTCCTTCGGGTGGTCGGCGTCGCCGACCTCGAAGATGCCCGAGCCCACGAACACGGCCTCGGCGCCCAGCGACATCATCAGCGCCGCGTCCGCCGGCGTCGCCACGCCACCCGCGGCGAAGTTCGGCACCGGCAGCCTGCCCGTGGCCGCAACCAGCTGCACCAGCGCGAACGGCGCGCCGAGCGTCTTCGCCTCGGCCATCAGCTCGTCCTTGCCCATCGTGGTCAGTCGGCGCATGTGCGAGACCACCGCGCGCATGTGGCGCACGGCCTCGACCACGTTGCCCGTGCCGGCCTCGCCCTTGGTGCGGATCATCGCGGCGCCCTCGCCAATGCGGCGCAGCGCCTCGCCCAGGTCGCGGCAGCCGCAGACGAACGGCACCTTGAAGTCGTGCTTCCAGACGTGGTGCGCCTCGTCCGCCGGCGTGAGCACCTCGGACTCGTCCACGAAGTCGATCTCGAGCGATTCCAGGATCTGCGCCTCGACGAAGTGCCCGATGCGGCACTTCGCCATGACCGGAATGTCCACCACGCCCTGGATGCGGCGGATCATGGACGGATCGCTCATGCGCGCGACGCCGCCGTCGCGCCGGATGCGCGACGGGATGCGCTCGAGCGCCATCACGGCGACGGCGCCGGACTCCTGCGCGATCTCCGCCTGGTCGGAGTTCATCACGTCCATGATGACCCCGCCCTTGAGCATCTCGGCCAGCCCGACCTTGAGGCGGAACTGGTCCTCCTGCGACATGACCTGCCCGGCCTTCGGCTCGGCGCGCTGGGCGCTCTTGCGCGGCGGCGCCGCGCGGCGACTGCTGGGACGCTTCATGAGGATCTCCCTTCCGAGCGCCTCAGGCGCTCTGCTCCAGCGCCGGCCCCGCCAGCGCGCGAAGGCGCTCGACGATGGGTGGCGCAACGTCGGCAATGTAATCGATGTCGGATTCTGTTGCGTCCTCGCCCAGCGAGAACCGCACGCTGGCGTGCGCGTCCTCCGGCCGCAGGCCCATGGCGGTCAGCACGTGACTGGGGCCCGGTTCGCCCGAACTGCACGCCGAGCCGGTGGACACCGTGACGCCCGCACGGTCGAGCTCGTGCAGCACAGCCTCGCCATCCACGCCGGCAAAGCAGACGTTGACGATCCCGCCCACGCGCTGGTTCAGGTCGCCGTTGAGGCGCGTCTCGGGCACGCGCATCAGCAGGCCTGCGAGCAGGCGCTCTCCCAGCGCTTCGACGCGCTTCGGCACGCCCGCGGCCAGCCCGACCTTGAGGCGGAACTGGTCCTCCTGCGACATGACCTGCCCGGCCTTCGGTTCGGCGCGCTGGGCGCTCTTGCGCGGCGGCGCCGC